>NZ_VDAY01000019.1:0-82174 GCF_019584005.1 Citrobacter sp. EC_71 | reverse complement strand
TCAGACCAGCTAGGGATCGTCGCCTAGGTGAGCCGTTACCCCACCTACTAGCTAATCCCATCTGGGCACATCCGATGGCAAGAGGCCCGAAGGTCCCCCTCTTTGGTCTTGCGACGTTATGCGGTATTAGCTACCGTTTCCAGTAGTTATCCCCCTCCATCGGGCAGTTTCCCAGACATTACTCACCCGTCCGCCACTCGTCACCCGAGAGCAAGCTCTCTGTGCTACCGTTCGACTTGCATGTGTTAGGCCTGCCGCCAGCGTTCAATCTGAGCCATGATCAAACTCTTCAATTTAAGTTTGATGCTCGTGAATTAAACTTCGTAATGAATTACGTGTTCACTCAGAGACTTGGTATTCATTTTTCGTCTTGCGACGTTAAGAATCCGTATCTTCGAGTGCCCACACAGATTGTCTGATAAATTGTTAAAGAGCAGTGCCGCTTCGCTTTTTCTCAGCGGCGCGGGGTGTGCATATTACGCTATCCCGCTTCAGAGTCAAGCGTTTATTTACGCTTTTCTCCGCTGACCCGGCGGCGTGTAATCCGTTGTTCCGTGTCAGTGGAGGCGCATTATAGGGAGTTATTTCAGGCTGACAAGTTAAAAATACAAAAAACTTATCAAACGATTACTTTTCACTCAACCCTTCTATTTTTGCCTGGTTTTTAAACAAAAACGAGCCCCGCAGGGCTCGTTTATTGTCGTTTTGTGACTTACTGCACTGCCACGATACGGTCGTCGTTCACTTCCAGGCAAATGGCTTTGCCAGGAATCAGCTCCCCGGACAAAATTTGCTGCGCCAGCGGGTTTTCGATCTGTTGCTGGATAGCGCGTTTCAATGGACGCGCGCCATATACCGGATCGTAACCATTCGCGCTCAGCAGTTTGAGCGCTTCGTCAGAGATATGGATTTCATAGCCACGCTCTTCCAGACGTTTATACAGACGCTGCAGTTGGATCTGAGCAATAGAAGCAATGTGCTGCTCGCCCAACGGATGGAATACCACAACCTCATCTATACGGTTGATGAATTCCGGACGGAAGTTATGGCTCACAACGCCCAGCACCATATCCTTCATGTGGCTGTAATCGAGCTCGCCAAAACGTTCCTGGATCAGATCGGACCCCAGGTTCGAAGTCATGATGACCACCGTATTACGGAAGTCGACCGTTCTCCCTTGCCCGTCAGTCAGACGACCATCGTCAAGCACTTGCAGCAGAATGTTGAACACATCCGGATGCGCTTTCTCCACTTCATCCAGCAGGATGACGGAGTAAGGACGACGGCGCACGGCTTCAGTGAGATAACCACCCTCTTCGTAGCCGACATATCCCGGAGGCGCACCGACCAGACGAGACACCGAGTGTTTCTCCATAAACTCGGACATATCGATACGCACCATTGCATCGTCACTGTCGAACATAAAGTTTGCCAGCGCTTTACACAGTTCAGTTTTACCGACACCGGTCGGCCCAAGGAACAGGAATGAACCAATCGGACGGTTCGGGTCAGACAGCCCAGCACGGCTACGGCGAATCGCGTTAGATACCGCTTCAACCGCTTCGTTTTGGCCAATCACACGGCTGTGCAACTCCTGCTCCATACGCAACAGTTTTTCCCGTTCGCCTTCCAGCATGCGGGCAACCGGGATCCCCGTCCAACGCGCCAGCACTTCAGCAATTTCTGCATCGGTCACTTTGTTACGCAACAGACGCATAGTTTTACCTTCCGACTGGGTAGCGGCTTCCAGCTGTTTTTCCAGCTCCGGAATTTTACCGTACTGCAGCTCGGACATCCGCGCCAGATCGCCCACACGACGCGCCTGCTCAATGGCAATCTTCGCCTGCTCCAGCTCAGCCTTAATCGTCTGAGTACCAGAGAGCGAGGCTTTTTCCGCTTTCCACTCTTCTTCTAACTCAGAATACTGGCGCTCTTTGTCGTCCAGTTCTTCGTTGAGCATATCGAGACGCTTTTTACTCGCCTCATCAGACTCTTTCATTAATGCCTGCTGTTCCAGTTTGAGCTGGATAATACGGCGGTCGAGTCTGTCCAGTTCTTCCGGCTTGGAGTCAATCTGCATACGAATGCTGGATGCCGCTTCATCGATTAGGTCGATAGCTTTATCCGGCAACTGACGGTCGGCAATATAGCGGTGAGACAGGGTCGCTGCCGCCACAATTGCCGGGTCAGTGATCTGCACATGGTGGTGCAGCTCATAACGCTCTTTCAGACCACGCAAAATGGCGATGGTGTCTTCTACTGAAGGTTCAGCCACAAACACTTTCTGGAAACGACGTTCCAGCGCCGCATCTTTTTCGATGTACTGACGATATTCATCGAGCGTGGTTGCGCCTACGCAGTGCAGTTCCCCACGCGCCAGCGCCGGTTTCAGCATGTTCCCGGCGTCCATGGCACCATCGGCTTTACCCGCGCCAACCATGGTGTGCAGCTCATCAATAAACAGAATGACGTTGCCTTCTTGTTTAGAGAGATCGTTCAGCACACCTTTTAAACGTTCTTCAAACTCGCCACGATATTTAGCCCCGGCCACCAGCGCGCCCATATCCAGCGCCAGTACGCGACGGCCTTTTAAGCCTTCCGGCACTTCGCCGTTGATAATACGCTGCGCCAGCCCTTCAACGATGGCAGTTTTACCGACGCCAGGTTCACCAATCAACACCGGGTTATTTTTAGTACGACGTTGCAGCACCTGAATGGTGCGGCGAATTTCTTCATCACGACCGATAACCGGATCGAGCTTGCCCTGTTCGGCGCGTTCGGTCAGATCGACGGTATATTTTTTCAAGGCCTGACGTTGGTCTTCAGCTCCCTGATCATTCACGCTTTCACCTCCACGCATTTGTTCAATTGCCTGAGTGATATTGGCGGTCGTCGCCCCTGCTGATTTTAATAAATCGGTCAGCGTACCGCGTGACTCAAGCGCCGCCAGAACGAACAGTTCTGACGAAATAAAGTTGTCCCCTCGTTTTTGCGCCAGCTTGTCGCAAAGATTCAGTACACGCACCAGATCCTGAGAAGGCTGCACATCACCGCCGGTGCCTTCTACCTGCGGCAAGCGGCTCAGCGCCTGGTCAATGGCTGTACGTAACTGGCCGGCATTAATGCCAGCAGAGGTTAATAAAGGACGTACCGATCCCCCTTCCTGATTCAGCAAGGCGCTCATTAGATGAAGTGGTTCGATGAATTGATTGTCGTGCCCCAATGCGAGTGACTGGGCATCGGCAAGAGCAAGCTGGAATTTATTAGTAAGACGATCCAGACGCATAACTCCTCCCATAACAGGTCAAAATTGCTACTGGAGATTAAATGAGGTCATCCCTCAATTATTCAAGGTGAATGACCTGAATTATGTGAAAAGAAAATTACACGTACCGGATCGTCTTGATTCTTTAGGTTATATCAGCCAAATAAAACTTGCCATACGCCCCGTGGTATTGTCGCGACGATAAGAGAAGAAAGTCTCACTTTCGCTGAAGGTGCAACGGTCACCGCCATAGAGGTTCGTCACGCCAACATTTGCCAGACGCTGGCGCGCAAGCTGGTAGATATCCGCCAGATATTTGTCTGCGCGCGGTACAAATGCGAGGTCCGCCTGCGAATCTTTCGCCATAAACGCTGTGCGGACTTCTGGCCCCACTTCGAACGCGTTCGGGCCAATCGCCGGGCCTAGCCAGGCAATAATATTTTCAGGTTTGTCGGCAAAACACGCCACCGTCTCTTCCAGCACGCCAGCGCATAATCCTCGCCAACCCGCATGGGCCGCCGCGACTTCCGTACCTGCACGATTACAAAATAATACGGGCAGACAGTCCGCCGTCATCACCGCACACACCGTGCCCGGCGTATTGCTGTATGACGCATCCGCACGTTTGGATGAGTACGGCCCGCCCGTCAGTTTCAGGACGTCCTTACCGTGGACCTGTTCCAGCCAGACTGGCTTTGAAGGCAGATTGCCCGCAGCAAACAGTCGTTTGCGGTTCTCTTCGACATGCTCCGGGTTATCGCCACAATGGGCGCCCAGATTCAGCGAATCATAAGGCGGCATACTGATACCGCCAATACGGGTAGAACTACATGCCGCAACACCTTGCGGTAGCGGCCACTGCGGGACAATTAGCTTACTCATAACCAGGCAATATCATCCTTATGTTCTTCGAAATCAGCGCGCATCACTTCAATCAGTTCCACCATATCTTGTGGAATTGGCGCATGCCATTCCATTTCGATACCGGAAATCGGGTGATACAGACGCAGCATGGTCGCGTGCAGCGCCTGACGGTCGAACTTACGCAATACGGAAATAAATTCGTCAGAAGCGCCTTTCGGTGGACGCGGACGGCCGCCGTAGACCTGATCGCCCACCAGCGGATGGGTAATATGTGCCATGTGCACGCGGATCTGGTGCGTACGTCCGGTTTCCAGACGCAACCGCAGACGCGTGTGCACACGGAAGTGTTCCATAATACGATAGTGCGTCACCGCCGGTTTACCCATCGGGTGTACCGCCATGTGTGTACGCTTGGTCGGGTGACGGCTAATCGGCTCTTCAACGGTTCCGCCCGCTGTCATATGACCAATCGCCACGGCTTCGTACTCACGGGTAATTTCACGCAGCTGTAATGACTCCACCAGACGCGTTTGCGCCGGAACGGTTTTTGCCACCACCATTAATCCGGTCGTGTCTTTGTCCAGACGATGGACGATACCCGCGCGAGGAACATCCGCAATTGGCGGGTAGTAATGCAGCAACGCATTCAAAACCGTGCCATCAGGATTGCCTGCACCCGGATGCACCACGAGGTCACGCGGTTTGTTGATAACAAGAATATCGTCATCTTCATACACGATATCCAGCGGGATATCCTGAGGCTCAAAACGAACCTCTTCGTCAATTTCTGCATTGATGGAGACCTGCTCTCCACCCAACACTTTTTCTTTCGGTTTATCGCAAAGATTGCCATTTACCAGCACGCGCTGGTCGAGGATCCATTCTTTTATGCGCGATCGCGAATAATCAGGGAACAATTCGGCCAAAGCCTGATCTAAGCGTTGACCGAGCTGATTTTCGGAGACTGTTGCGGTGAGTTCTACTCGTTGTGCCATAAACTGCTTCTTCGTTTAACGTTGGGTTTTACGGCTTTGCCGTTTAATATAGTGTGCTATTGTAGCTGGTCTTAACCGGGAGCAGGAACAGAGAATCTCCCGTAAAACATTTTGAGGAAAGTCAAAACGTCATGACGCGCATGAAATATCTGGTGGCAGCAGCCACGTTGAGCCTGTTTTTGGCGGGTTGCTCTGGTTCAAAGGAAGAGGTGCCCGATAATCCGCCAAATGAAATCTACGCGACTGCTCAGCAAAAGCTGCAGGACGGTAACTGGAAACAGGCAATAACGCAATTGGAAGCGTTGGATAACCGTTATCCATTTGGACCGTATTCTCAGCAGGTGCAATTAGATCTCATCTACGCCTACTACAAAAACGCCGATCTGCCACTTGCTCAGGCTGCCATCGATCGTTTTATCCGTCTTAATCCGACACACCCTAACATTGATTATGTCATGTATATGCGTGGCCTGACCAATATGGCGTTGGATGATAGCGCACTGCAAGGATTCTTTGGGGTTGATCGCAGCGATCGCGATCCACAACATGCCCGAGCTGCGTTTAATGACTTTTCCAAACTGGTACGTGGCTATCCGAACAGTCAGTACACCACTGACGCCACTAAACGTCTGGTGTTCCTGAAAGATCGTCTGGCGAAGTATGAATACTCCGTTGCGGAATATTATACTGCCCGTGGCGCATGGGTGGCGGTGGTAAACCGTGTGGAAGGCATGCTGCGCGACTACCCGGATACCCAGGCAACGCGTGATGCTCTGCCGTTGATGGAAAACGCTTATCGCCAGATGCAAATGAATGCGCAGGCAGAAAAAGTAGCGAAAATCATTGCCGCCAACAGCAGTA
This sequence comes from Citrobacter sp. EC_71, assembly GCF_019584005.1. Taxonomy (NCBI): domain Bacteria; kingdom Pseudomonadati; phylum Pseudomonadota; class Gammaproteobacteria; order Enterobacterales; family Enterobacteriaceae; genus Citrobacter; species Citrobacter sp. EC_71. The sequence continues at coordinate 76,189 of NZ_VDAY01000019.1, read as the reverse complement.
ATACCTGATTTACCTCAGAATGCAAAACGGCAGCCCAAGGGCTGCCGTTTTTTTATCCGTTTACGCCATAACTGAAGCGGTTTAGCTCCGACGCATCTCATCAAATATGGCCTGCTTTCTGCTATTCCTCAAGTAAAAAATCGCTTGTTCCTGCGGTGCCTCACAAAAAGGTTTTCTTGACAAAAAGCGACAAAATAATGTGATTTAAATCACACATTTTGACATTAGGAACGGTATGCTGGAATCACCAAGACGGGAAAGACAAGAGGTAAAATTTATGACAATGAACATTACCAGTAAACAAATGGAAATTACTCCGGCAATTCGCCAGCATGTCGCAGACCGTCTCGCCAAACTTGAAAAATGGCAAACTCATCTGATTAATCCACATATCATTCTGTCTAAGGAACCACAGGGTTTCATTGCTGATGCCACCATCAATACACCGAACGGACATCTGGTCGCCAGCGCAAAACACGAGGATATGTACACCGCAATTAACGATTTGATCAACAAGCTGGAACGGCAGCTCAATAAAGTGCAGCACAAAGGCGAAGCCCGTCGTGCAACAACTTCAGTCAAAGACGCCAACTTCGTCGAAGCAGAAGAAGAGTAGTCCCTTACATTGAGTGTATCGCCAACGCGCCTTCGGGCGCGTTTTTTGTTGACAGGGTGAAAACAGTACGGGTACTTTACTGACGTAGCCAAAGGAAAATTACATGAAACTTGTCCCGTTCTTCTTCGCATTCTTTTTTACCTTCCCCTGAATGGGAGGCGTTTCGTCGTGTGATAAAGAATGCGAAGACGAACAATAAGGCCTCCCACAACGGGGGGCCTTTTTTATTGATAACAAGAAAGGCAACACTATGACATCGGAAAACCCATTGCTGGCGCTGCGCGATAAAATCAGTTCGCTGGATGAAAAATTACTGGCCCTGCTGGCTGAACGGCGTGGGCTGGCCGTAGAAGTCGGTAAAGCTAAACTGCTTTCACATCGTCCGGTACGTGATATCGACCGCGAACGCGATCTGTTAGACCGACTGATTCAGCTTGGCAAAGCGCATCATCTCGACGCGCACTATATCACCCGCCTGTTCCAACTGATTATCGAAGACTCCGTCCTGACGCAGCAGGCACTGCTCCAGCAACACCTGAACAAAATTAATCCGCACTCCGCGCGCGTCGCCTTCCTTGGGCCAAAAGGATCATACTCACACCTCGCCGCACGTCAGTACGCTGCCCGTCATTTTGAACAATTCATTGAAAGCGGCTGCGCGAAATTTGCCGATATCTTTAATCAGGTCGAAACCGGACAAGCTGACTATGCGGTCGTCCCGATTGAAAACACCAGCTCCGGTGGGATTAACGACGTCTACGACCTGCTGCAGCACACCAGTCTGTCTATAGTTGGCGAGATGACTATTACGATTGACCACTGCGTACTGGTATCCGGCACAACCGATCTCGAGACCATTGATACGGTATACAGCCACCCGCAGCCGTTCCAACAGTGCAGCAAGTTCCTGAGCCGTTACCCACACTGGAAGATTGAGTACACCGAAAGCACCTCAGCGGCGATGGAAAAAGTTGCACAAGCTAACTCACCGCGCGTAGCCGCATTGGGGAGCGAAGCCGGAGGCGTACTGTATGGTTTGCAGGTTCTCGAGCATATCGAAGCAAACCAGACACAAAACATCACCCGCTTTGTGGTACTGGCACGCAAGGCTATCAATGTTTCCGACCAAGTTCCGGCGAAAACCACGCTGCTGATGGCAACAGGCCAACAGGCCGGTGCGCTGGTTGAAGCGCTGCTGGTACTGCGCAACCATAATCTGATTATGACTAAACTGGAGTCACGCCCGATTCACGGCAATCCATGGGAAGAGATGTTTTATCTTGATATCCAGGCCAATCTGGAATCCCCCCAAATGCAAAAGGCGTTAAAGGAATTGGGAGAGATTACGCGTTCGATGAAGGTGCTGGGATGTTACCCTAGTGAGAACGTGGTGCCGGTCGATCCGAGTTAACGTGACAATGCCGGATGGCGCCAGGCTTATCCGGCATCTTACTTAAGGACGGCTGTCATTCGCCTGGCGCAACAAAGTACGGCTTTCGCTCTGGAAGCGTTTCGCATAATCGCCAAACCAGTGCTCCACCTTACGGAAGCTGTCGATAAACGCTTGCTTATCACCCTGCTCCAGTAAACCAATCGCCTCACCAAAACGTTGGTAGTAGCGTTTGATCAGCGCAAGGTTGCTCTCAGACGACATAATGATATCGGCATACAGCTGCGGATCCTGGGCAAACAGGCGTCCAACCATCGCCAGCTCAAGGCGGTAAATCGGCGAAGAGAGCGCCAGCAATTGTTCCAGTTGCACGTTTTCTTCCGCCAGGTGCAGACCATAGGCGAAGGTCGCAAAGTGACGCAAGGCCTGAATAAACGCCATATTCTGGTCGTGTTCAACGGCGCTGATCCGATGCAGCCGCGCGCCCCAGACCTGAATCTGTTCCAGAAACCACTGATAGGCTTCCGGCTGACGTCCATCACACCAGACAACCACCTGTTTTGCCAGACTGCCGCTGTCCGGACCAAACATGGGATGTAACCCCACCACCGGACCATCGTGCGCTGCCAGCATCGCCTGTAAAGGACCATTTTTCACCGATGCCAAATCGACCAGAATACAGTCAGACGGCAGACGCGGTAATTTGGCGATTACCTGCTCGGTGACGTGGATCGGCACGCTGACGATCACCATGCCTGCATCAGAGACGATCTCCGGCGCGCGATCCCAGTCCTGCTGTTCCAGGATCCGCACCTGATAACCTGACAGAGTGAGCATTTTTTCGAAAAGACGCCCCATCTGACCACCGCCGCCGACGATCACCACCGGTCGCAGAGAAGGACAAAGCGTTTTAAATCCTTTGTCATTTTCACTGGAGTAGGACTCGCGCATAACCCGGCGCAGCACATCTTCTATCAGATCCGGCGGTACGCCAAGGGCTTCCGCTTCCGCGCGGCGAGAAGCCAGCATAGAGGCCTCCCGTTCCGGCACGTAGATCGGCAGCCCAAAGCGGCTTTTTACTTCGCCGACTTCAGCAACCAGCTCCAGGCGGCGTGCCAGCAAATCCAGCAGCGCCTTGTCGACTTCATCAATTTGATCGCGTAATGCGGTCAATTCAGCAACCATAACCAACCTCTTATGCTACACGCGCCGACAGCTGGCCGTTTAAATCCTGGCTAATTTCACGCAGCAGCGCATCCGTCATTTCCCAGCTAATGCACGCATCGGTTACGGACACACCGTATTTCATTGCGCTGCGCGGCTGTTCGGAAGACTGGTTGCCTTCATGAATATTACTTTCAATCATCAAACCAATGATCGAGCGATTGCCATCTTTGATTTGCGCAATCACGGATTCAGCCACGGCAGGCTGACGGCGGTAATCTTTATTGGAGTTACCATGACTGCAATCTACCATCAGGGAAGGTCTTAGTCCCCCCTGCTCCATCTCTTTTTCGCATTGGGCAACATCTGCCGGGCTGTAGTTCGGCGCTTTGCCGCCACGCAGGATCACATGACCGTCCGGATTGCCCTGAGTTTGCAGCAGCGCTACCTGCCCTGCCTGGTTAATACCGACAAAACGGTGTGACTGCGCCGCGGCACGCATGGCGTTGATAGCGGTGGCCAGGCTGCCGTCAGTGCCGTTCTTAAAGCCAACCGGCATCGAAAGACCAGAAGCCATTTCACGGTGAGTCTGTGATTCCGTGGTACGCGCCCCGATTGCTGACCAGCTAAACAGATCGCCCAGGTACTGCGGGCTATTAGGATCCAGAGCTTCAGTTGCCAGCGGAAGTCCCATATTTACCAGTTCAAGCAGCAGCTGACGCGCAATTTTCAGTCCAGCTTCAACATCAAAAGAGCCATCCATATGAGGATCGTTAATTAACCCTTTCCAACCAACGGTAGTACGGGGTTTTTCAAAATAGACGCGCATCACCAGGTAGAGGTTATCGCTGACCTCTGCGGCAAGGGCTTTAAATCGACGAGCGTACTCAATTGCCATTTCAGGATCGTGAATGGAGCACGGACCACATACCACCAGCAAACGCGGATCGCGACCGGAGATAATATCTGAAATGGTTTTACGCGACTGGGCGATTTGCGCCTCTTGCGCCTGGCTCAGCGGAAATTCAGCTTTCAGCTGCTCCGGAGTCATCAGAACCTGTTCGTCGGTAATATGTACGTTGTTCAGCGCGTCTTTTTGCATGGTGGTGATCCTGTTTAGCTCGTTTGCGATAGTTGATCCTCAGCGAGGAGGAAATAACGATATCACAACAGGTAAAGATTTCAATCCATAATCCGTAAACTTTACTTTACATCATGCTATTAAGCACTAAATAAAGCCCATCTGTATGTATATTTAAATTTACATCCACCAAATATCAGATCCACTATGCTTAAAAAAAACGCGGGAGCACAGGCAATGAAGCAACTCATCAGCACCTTATTGATACTACTTCTGAGCGGCTGTCAGATAGATCCCTATACTCACGCTCCTACCTGGACAGGAACCGACTGGTACGATGCCGGGATACGCGATGCCATTTCAGGCTATGCGGTTAAAGATAATGAAATTCTTGCCGACAATTACAATGATCCAGAAGTCGATCGTACGGAATATCTTAAGGGTTACGCCGAGGGACAACGTAAAACCTGCCAGCAGGATTTTGTTTACGCCAGGGGTCTGGCCGGGAAAACCTTTCCCCCAAGTTGCGATACGGTCGAAAATGTTGACCAGTTACACAACGCCTGGCAAAAAGGGGAAAACGAAGCTAATGCCTCTATAAGATTAAATTAAACAATAGCTTATATTTTATAAGCACATGAGATTTAACTTAAATTATCAATAGCTTTATACCCGGAATAATGACGACTTAGGAAAATAATGTTATTTTGTCTCAAACAATCTTGAGTGTATTTCGACGCTTTACGGCAACCGCTGGTAGGTAACTATTCATGAGCTATTCTTACCGACTCATACTTCTACTGGCACTGCTCCTGACCGGATTACCGCTGTACGCCCAGAGCGTTACGGAAGAAGCAAAATCTGTACGCGCGATGGTTTCCGGCATCGTCAGTTATACACACTGGCCTTCACTTTCCGGGCCACCAAAACTGTGTATTTTCTCTTCATCGCGTTTTTCCAGTGTACTGGTAGATACCAGTACTGGTGCTTTACCCTATCTTCCCGTCATCATTCGTACGGAACAAGAAATATTAGTTGCGCAGTGTGATGGTTTTTATTTTGGAAAAGAATCCCCTGGTTATCAGGTGGAATTAAAGAATAAATATCCGACAAAGGCACTGTTATTAATCGCTGAACAGAATCCCGAATGCGTTATTGGCAGTGCCTTTTGCCTCATAATTAAAGATGAAGATGTGAGATTTTCCGTAAATATGGATTCCCTTTCACGCAGTGGCGTAAGGGTCAGTCCAGACGTATTGATGCTTGCACGGAATAAAAAGCATGGATAAGGGCCATTCTCCCATAACACGCCCGACGTTTAAGCGGACATTACGGCGTATCAGCATAATCAGCGTCCTGGTCACCATGACGTTGATCTGGCTACTGCTTAGCATTTCCTCCGTGCTAGCATTAAGACAGTATGCGCAAAAGAACCTGGACCTGACCGCAGCCACGATGACTCGTACACTTGAAGCTGCATTAGTCTTTTCTGACAGTGTTGCGGCCACAGAAACACTGGCGGCGCTAGGGCAACAAGGGCAGTTTTCCGTAGCGGAAGTGCGTAATAAAAATCAGAACGTGATTGCCACCTGGCGCTATGACGCGCAGGACACCACTGAAAAGATCAGCGGTCTGATCAGCCACTGGCTGTTTCCGCAACCGGTCACACAGCCCATTTTGCACAATGGCAGCGTGATTGGTGAAGTGCGCCTGACGGCACGCGATAGCGTGATCAGCCATTTCATTTATCTGTCGCTGGCCGTTCTTACCGGATGCATTCTGCTGGCATCAGGCATTGCATTAATGCTCACTCGCTATTTGCACAATGGCGTAGTAGAAGCCCTGCAAAATATAACCGAGGTGGTACATGATGTCCGTACCAACCGTAACTTTTCACGACGTGTTTCAGAAGAACGTATCGACGAATTTCATCTTTTTGCCCAGGATTTCAATAGCCTACTGGACGAAATGGAGGAATGGCAACTTCGGTTGCAGGCAAAGAACGCTCAGCTTTTGCGTACCGCGTTACATGATCCTCTGACAGGACTGGCAAATCGCGCCGCATTTCGCAGCAGCATTAACGCCCTGATGAACGACGATGCTGCCCGCAGCAGTTCTGCATTGCTATTCCTTGATGGTGATAATTTTAAATTTATTAACGATACCTGGGGCCACGCAGCGGGCGACCGTGTCCTGATTGAAGTTGCAAAAAGGCTGGCCGAGTTTGGAGGTGATCGACATCACCCCTACAGGCTTGGCGGCGATGAGTTTGCCATGGTGCTGTATAGCGTTCACTCAGAATACGAAGTTCAGCGTATCTGTGCCGCACTGTCGCAAGCGTTTAACCGACCTTTTGACCTGCACAATGGTCATCTGGCAAGCATGACACTCAGCATTGGCTTTGCGCTGACGTGGGAACATGCCTCTGCCGAGAAATTACAAGAACTTGCCGATCAAAATATGTATCAGGCCAAACATTTGCGTTCTGAACGCATTATTAAATAAGGAATTACACACATGTTAAAACGTCTATTTTCACCGTTTTTTCTGCTTTTACTGATCGTGGCAGGCTGTCAGGCACCTCAGGGAAAATTTACCCCAGAGCAAATTGCAGCTATGAAATCGTACGGATTTAGCGAAGTTTCAGGAGACTGGTCTCTTGGCCTGTCTGACAATATCCTGTTTGATAAAAACGACTATAAGCTCCGTCCGGAAAGTGAAAAGCAGATTCAGGAAATGGCATCCAAACTGGCTGCTACCGGGCTAAACCATGCACGTCTGGACGGTCATACGGATAACTACGGCGAAGACAGCTACAACGAAGCTCTGTCGCTCAAACGCGCAAATGTCGTGGCCGATGCCTGGGCACAAGGCGCTAATATTCCCCGTACCAATCTGACCACCCAGGGACTCGGGAAGAAATACCCTATCGCCAGTAACCAGACCTCTAAAGGTCGCGCTGAAAACCGCCGTGTCGCGGTGGTGATCGCCACACCGTAATCATCCCCGGCTGACTGTATCCAGAGAGTATGTAAAATCCCCCGGCAGTCAGTCTGTTCCCATAAATAAATATCGCGATAAAAAAAGGGCCAGCCTTTCGGCCAGCCCTTTTCTAACAGGATGTCGCTTGCGCGAATCTTAGTTAAGACGCTCTTTGATACGAGCAGACTTACCAGTGCGCTCACGCAGGTAGTACAGTTTAGCTTTACGAACAGCACCACGACGTTTAACAGCAATGCTGTCAACTACCGGAGAGTGAGTCTGGAAGACACGCTCAACGCCTTCGCCGTTGGAAATTTTACGAACAGTGAATGCAGAGTGCAGACCGCGGCTACGAATAGCGATAACCACGCCCTCAAATGCCTGCAGACGTTTTTTGGAACCTTCAACAACCCATACTTTCACTTCCACGGTATCACCCGGACGGAAGGAAGGTACGTCCTGCTTCATCTGTTCTTGTTCAAGTTGCTTAATAATGTTGCTCATAATTTAATCTCTTATCCTGGGTAAACTGATATTGGGGGCTTACGCCTGCCCATCATGTTTATGTTGCTGTTGTGCGTGTTCCTTTTTGAACTCCGCCAGCAACCTTGCTTGCTCTTCAGTCAGAGCCAGGTTTTCCAGAAGTTCAGGTCTTCTAAGCCAGGTCCGGCCCAGCGACTGTTTCAAACGCCAGCGACGTATCTCAGCGTGGTTCCCCGACAGTAATACTGCCGGTACTTCCATCTGCTCTAACACTTCAGGTCGGGTATAGTGTGGACAGTCCAGCAACCCGTCAGCAAACGAATCTTCGATTGCTGATGCTTCATGACCCAGAACCCCCGGAATAAACCGGGAAACGGAGTCGATCAGCGTCATTGCCGGTAACTCACCACCGCTGAGGACGTAATCGCCGATTGACCATTCTTCATCAATTTCGGTTTGAATCACGCGCTCATCGATACCTTCATAGCGACCACACACCAGAATCAGCTTTTGATTCGTGGCCAGTTCGCTGACGCCCGCTTGATCAAGCTTGCGTCCCTGAGGTGACAGATAAATCACCTTTGCGCCTTCACCAGCCGCAGCTTTTGCTGCATGAATGGCGTCCCGTAAGGGTTGCACCATCATTAACATCCCCGGTCCGCCGCCGTAAGGACGATCGTCCACGGTACGGTGCCGGTCATGAGTAAAGTCTCGAGGACTCCAGCTCTGGATGTTCAGCAGGCCATTTTTTACTGCCCGGCCAGTTACCCCGTAATCGGTAATTGCGCGGAACATTTCAGGAAACAGGCTAACGATACCTATAAACACAAGCCAATCCCCATAACGCCGACTTTTACCGTTTATCCGGTGGTTTAAAAACCAGGATCCCAATCTACTTCGATAGTACGAGTAGCGAGATCGACTTTCTTGATAACCTGCCCATCGAGGAACGGTACAAGACGTTCCTTGATACCAAACGCATCTTTCAGGTTTGCCTTGATGACGATGACGTCATTCGAACCGGTTTCCATCATATCGACGACTTTACCGAGATCGTAGCCTTCGGTGGTCACTACCTGGCAGCCCATAAGGTCTTTCCAGTAGTAGGAACCATCTTCCAGCGCTGGCAACTGCGAGGAATCCACAACAATTTCACAATTGGTCAGTAGATTCGCCGAATCACGATCGTCAACGCCTTTCAGCTTGATGATCAGATCCTGATTGTGGTGCTTCCAGCTTTCCAGCTGTACTTGCTGCCACTGACCCGCCTTCTGGATAAACCAGGGCTGATAGTCAAAAATGCTTTCGGCGTCTTCAGTGGAAGAAAACACTCTGAGCCAACCACGAATACCGTAAGAAGACCCCATTTTCCCCAAAACGATGGGTTCCACAGGAGCCTGCGCGGCGAGTTGCTTGCTCATCATGACCACCGTGACAGATTAAGCTGCTTTGTTTGCTGCTTTGATCAGCGTAGCTACGCGATCAGAAATAGTCGCGCCCTGGCCAACCCAGTGAGCGATGCGATCCAGATCCAGGCGAGTGCCTTCTTCTTTTTCGCTAGCGATTGGGTTAAAGAAGCCAACGCGCTCGATGAAGCGACCGTTGCGTGCATTACGGCTGTCGGTAACAACAACCTGGTAGAACGGACGCTTTTTAGCGCCGTGACGAGCTAAACGAATAGTAACCATAACATCCTCTTGTGTGAATAAAACACCGGGCCCCATCGAGGGAAGGGACCCGGTGTCATATTAAAAGCCCGAAAATTTTACTGATTTCTGGGAAAAAAGCAATCAACATGTGATGAAGCTTGATTCCAGGGCGTGACCGTTGCAGCCAGTTTGGCGTCGGCGTGCGCGCAGAAAGCGGAGCGTACACGCAGTACGTGAGCATTTACTCGCTCCGCTCGCCCTTCGGGCCGCCCTAAAGGGCGTTCAAAACACTATCGTGTTTTGTCGAGCACACTCCGGCGTCAAAATGGCAAATATAAGGTAGCCCGATATATTTATCTACCCGGGAAGCCTGGCGGCATCATCCCCTTCATACTCCGCATCATCTTCGCCATCCCGCCTTTCTTCATTTTCTTCATCATGCGCTGCATGTCGTCGAACTGTTTCAGAAGGCGGTTAACGTCCTGTACCTGCATGCCGCAACCGGTGGCAATGCGGCGTTTACGGGAACCTTTGATGATTTCCGGCTTAGCGCGTTCTTTCATCGTCATCGAGTTGATGATGGCTTCCATACGCACCAGTACTTTATCGTCCATCTGCGATTTCACATTGTCAGGGATCTGACCCATGCCCGGCAGTTTGCCCATCAGGCTTGCCATACCGCCCATGTTTTTCATCTGCTTGAGCTGCTCAAGGAAATCGTTGAGATCGAAGCCGTCGCCTTTTTTCAGCTTGCTGGCTAATTTTTCTGCCTGCGCACGGTCAACTTTGCTTTCAATATCTTCGATCAGCGACAGCACGTCGCCCATGCCGAGAATACGTGAAGCAATACGGTCTGGGTGGAACGGCTCCAGCGCTTCGGTTTTCTCGCCGACACCGAGGAATTTAATCGGCTTGCCGGTGATATGACGAATAGAGAGCGCCGCACCGCCCCGCGCATCACCATCAACTTTGGTCAGCACCACACCAGTTAACGGCAGCGCTTCGTTAAAGGCTTTTGCGGTATTCGCGGCATCCTGACCGGTCATCGCATCGACGACAAAAAGCGTTTCTACCGGTTTGATAGAAGCGTGGACCTGTTTGATTTCGTCCATCATCGCTTCGTCAACGTGCAGACGACCGGCGGTATCCACCAGCAGCACGTCGTAGAATTTGAGTTTGGCTTCTTTCAGCGCGGCGTTGACGATATCGACCGGTTTTTGACCGACATCCGACGGGAAGAAGTCTACACCGACCTGCTCGGCCAGCGTTTCCAGCTGTTTAATCGCCGCCGGGCGATAAACGTCCGCGGAGACCACCAGCACTTTCTTCTTGTGCTTCTCACGCAGGAATTTCCCCAGCTTACCAACGCTGGTCGTTTTACCCGCACCCTGCAAGCCCGCCATCAGTACGACGGCAGGCGGCTGAGCAGCCAGATTCAGGGTCTGGTTTTCTTCGCCCATTGCCGCAACCAGCTCGTTACGGACAATCTTGACGAACTCCTGACCCGGCGTCAGGCTTTTGTTAACTTCATGACCAACCGCTTTCTCTTTTACGCGATTGATAAACTCACGCACTACCGGCAGCGCTACATCAGCCTCCAGCAGCGCCATGCGCACTTCGCGCAGCGTCTCTTTAACGTTGTCTTCAGTAAGGCGTCCACGGCCACTGATATTGCGCAGCGTGCGCGACAAACGATCGGTTAAATTATCAAACATTGTCTCTCGCCTGGGGTGGAAACGGTCGGTCGCGACAGCGACACATCAACAGAAATTTGTCGCAGTATAACATGAAGCCGCCTTTGTTGTTATGCAACGGTTGGAGCAGCGGTCACGTAACGCTATACTGCTTTTCTTTATCACTGGCCAACTGTCGACACCTAATATGCCCGTTTTTGCTCTGCTCGCCCTTGTCGCCTACTCAGTCAGCCTCGCGCTGATTATTCCCGCCCTGCTGCAAAAAAACAGCGGCTGGCGGCGTATGGCTATTCTTTCTGCGGTCGTCGCGCTGGTAAGCCATGCTATCGCTCTGGAAGCGCGTATCCTGCCCGGCGGTGAAAGCGGACAAAACCTGAGCCTGTTGAACGTTGGCTCGCTGGTTAGCCTGATGATCTGCACGGTAATGACTATCGTCGCTTCCCGCAATCGTGGCTGGCTATTACTGCCCATTGTCTACGCCTTTGCCCTGATCAACCTCGCGTTCGCGACGTTTATGCCCAACGAGTTCATCACCCATCTCGAAGCGACACCGGGCATGATGATTCACATCGGGCTATCGCTGTTAGCTTACGCCACGCTGATTATTGCCGCGCTGTATGCGTTACAACTGGCGTGGATCGACTATCAATTGAAAAACAAAAAACTGGCGTTCAGTAATGAAATGCCGCCACTGATGAGCATTGAGCGGAAAATGTTTCATATCACCCAGATCGGCGTGGTTCTGCTGACGCTCACTCTGTGTACTGGCCTGTTTTACATGCATAACCTGTTCAGTACTGAGAATATTGATAAAGCCGTTCTTTCTATCGTGGCATGGTTTGTCTATATCGTTCTGTTGTGGGGGCATTACCATGAAGGCTGGCGCGGACGTCGCGTCGTATGGTTTAACGTCGCAGGCGCAGTCATTCTGACGCTGGCCTATTTCGGCAGCCGTATACTGCAGCAGTTCGTGAGTTAAATCTTTAAGGAACCCTACGTGGAACACATCTCCACCACCACGCTCATTGTCACGCTTCTCATCATGGTGGTCATTTCCGCCTATTTTTCCGGTTCTGAAACCGGAATGATGACTCTGAATCGCTATCGTCTGCGGCATCGGGCCAAGCAGGGTAATCGTCAGGCAAAACGCGTTGAAAAGTTACTTCGCAAACCGGATCGCCTGATAAGCCTGGTACTGATCGGTAATAACCTGGTGAATATTCTGGCCTCCGCGCTTGGCACTATTGTCGGTATGCGCCTGTATGGCGATGCCGGCGTCGCCATCGCTACCGGGGTGCTAACGTTTGTGGTGCTGGTTTTTGCCGAAGTACTGCCAAAGACCATTGCCGCGCTGTATCCAGAAAAAGTCGCCTACCCGAGCAGTTTTTTGCTGGCCCCCCTGCAAATCATCATGATGCCGCTAGTGTGGTTGCTTAATACCATCACCCGCCTGCTGATGCGCATGATGGGCATCAAAACGGATATCGTGGTGAGCGGTTCGCTGAGTAAAGATGAACTGCGAACGCTGGTCAATGAATCGCGCTCCCAAATCTCACGTCGTAATCAGGATATGTTGCTGTCCGTGCTGGATCTGGAAAAAGTCAGCGTCGATGACATCATGGTGCCGCGCAGTGAAATCATCGGCATTGATATTAACGACGACTGGAAATCAATCGTGCGCCAGCTTTCGCACTCCCCTCACGGTCGCATCGTGCTGTACCGCGACTCACTCGACGATGCCATCAGTATGCTGCGCGTACGCGAAGCCTGGCGATTAATGGCGGAGAAAAAAGAGTTCACCAAAGAGACCATGTTACGCGCGGCCGACGAAATTTATTACGTCCCGGAAGGTACGCCCCTCAGCACCCAGCTCATTAAATTTCAGCGCAATAAGAAGAAAGTGGGTCTGGTGGTCAATGAATATGGCGATATTCAGGGGCTGGTCACGGTCGAAGATATTCTGGAAGAGATTGTCGGCGATTTCACCACGTCAATGTCACCGACGCTTGCTGAAGAGGTGACGCCGCAGAATGATGGCTCAGTGATCATTGACGGCAGCGCCAACGTTCGTGAAATCAATAAGGCGTTTAACTGGCACCTGCCGGAGGATGACGCACGTACCGTGAACGGTATTATTCTTGAAGCGCTGGAAGAGATCCCGGTAGCTGGCACACGAGTGCGTATTGGGCAGTACGATATCGATATTCTCGACGTGCAGGACAATATGATTAAACAGGTACAGGTGTTGCCGGTTACACCACTGCGCGAAAGCGTAGCGGACCAGTGAGCATAGTCCGGGCCGGGTAGCGCATCAGCATTACCCGGCCCAGGGCTGATTAGCCTTTGGCTTTCGCCACGGAGACCATCGCCGCACGGATGGTACGTCCGTTCAGGGTATAGCCTTTCTGCATTACCATCAGCACATTACCAGCGGCAACGTCGTCAGACTCTACCATTGCAATGGCCTGATGCACGTTCGGGTCCATCGGCACATCGATATCCGCAACCACCTGCACACCAAACTTCGCCACCACATCCAGCATTGACTTACGCGTCAGCTCAATACCTTCAATCATTGGTGCCATCGCATCATTGTCTTTGTCCGCCACTTCCAGCGCACGATCCAGACTGTCCAGCACCGGCAGCAGCTCGTTGACGAATTTTTCCAGCGCAAATTTATGCGCTTTTTCTACATCCAGTTCGGTACGACGACGCAGGTTTTCCATTTCCGCTTTGATACGCAACACGCTGTCGCGCTCGCGAGTTTCGGCTTCAGCAAGCTGAGCTTCCAGATTCGCAATCTTTTCATCGCGCGGATCCACCTGCTCAGCAGAAGCGTCTGGTTCAACCGCCTCAACTTCTTCGTGCTGATCCATGATAATTTCTTCCGGGGCTTGCCCCTCAGGCGTTTTCTGTTCTTTACTACTCATGAATTTCTCCGCGTTTTTTTCGCATTCATCTCGCTAACCTGGATTATTATGGGGATAAGATTCAGGGTTTCAAGGGAAGTACTCACATTGTCACTAATCTTCGTTACAAGGACCTCGAGAAAATGAACAATCATTTCAAGTGTATTGGCATTGTGGGGCATCCACGTCACCCCACTGCACTGACAACACATGAAATGCTCTACCGCTGGCTGTGCGCCAAAGGTTATGAGGTTATCGTGGAGCAACAAATCGCGCACGAGCTACAGCTGAAAAATGTGAAAACCGGTACGCTCGCGGAGATTGGCCAGCAGGCAGACCTCGCCGTAGTCGTCGGCGGCGACGGCAATATGCTGGGCGCTGCGCGCACCCTGGCACGTTATGACATCAAGGTTATCGGAATTAACCGCGGTAACCTCGGTTTCCTCACCGACCTTGATCCAGACAATGCCCACCAACAGTTAGCTGACGTACTGGAAGGCCACTACATCAGCGAAAAACGCTTTTTACTCGAAGCCCAGGTATGCCAACAGGATTGCCAAAAGCGCATCAGCACCGCGATCAACGAAGTGGTGCTGCATCCAGGCAAAGTGGCGCATATGATTGAGTTCGAAGTGTATATCGATGAAATCTTTGCCTTCTCTCAGCGTTCCGACGGACTAATTATCTCTACGCCTACCGGCTCTACCGCCTACTCGCTCTCTGCCGGAGGCCCAATTCTGACGCCTTCCCTGGATGCCATTACGCTGGTGCCGATGTTCCCGCATACGCTTTCTGCGCGCCCGCTGGTGATCAACAGTAGCAGCACAATTCGCCTGCGCTTTTCTCATCGCCGTAGCGATCTGGAGATCAGCTGCGACAGCCAAATCGCCCTGCCGATACAGGAAGGTGAAGACGTATTGATCCGCCGCTGTGATTATCATCTGAACCTGATACATCCAAAAGATTACAGCTATTTCAATACATTAAGTACCAAGCTGGGCTGGTCAAAAAAATTATTCTAATTTAACGCCAACCTCTTTACTGTATAAAAAACCAGTTTATACTGTATGTAATTACAGTTATGGTTTTTCATACAGGAAAACAGCTATGTTGGCACAACTGACCATCAGCAATTTTGCTATCGTTCGTGAACTTGAGATCGATTTCCAGAACGGCATGACCGTCATCACCGGTGAGACAGGTGCGGGTAAGTCCATTGCCATTGATGCTCTCGGTTTGTGCCTGGGCGGGCGCGCAGAAGCCGACATGGTGCGCGCAGGCGCTGCGCGAGCCGACCTCTGTGCCCGTTTCGCCTTAAAAGACACCCCAGCAGCCCTGCGCTGGCTGGAAGAGAACCAGCTTGAAGATGGCCGTGAGTGCTTGCTGCGTCGCGTTATCAGCAGCGACGGCCGCTCCCGTGGCTTTATTAACGGTACCGCCGTTCCGCTGTCACAGCTTCGTGAGCTGGGCCAGTTGCTGATTCAAATCCACGGCCAGCACGCACACCAGCTTCTGACAAAATCCGAACACCAAAAATTCCTGCTTGATGGTTACGCCAATGAAGCGTCCCTGGCCCAGGAAATGACCGCGCGCTATCAGCTATGGCACCAAAGCTGCCGCGATCTGGCGCATCATCAGCAACAAAGCCAGGAGCGCGCAGCACGGGCGGAACTGTTGCAATATCAGCTAAAAGAATTGAACGAATTCAACCCACAGCCGGGCGAGTTTGAGCAAATTGATGAAGAGTACAAGCGTCTGGCTAACAGCGGGCAATTGCTCACCACCAGCCAGCAGGCGCTGGCTATCCTCGCGGATGGCGAAGACATCAATCTGCAGAGCCAGCTGTACACCGCAAAGCACCTGGTCACCGAACTGGCAGGCATGGACGGCAAACTTTCCGGTATCCTCGATATGCTGGAAGAGGCAACCATTCAGCTCAGCGAAGCCAGCGATGAACTGCGCCACTATTGCGATCGTCTGGATTTAGACCCTAACCGTTTGTTCGAACTTGAGCAGCGTATTTCAAAGCAAATCTCGTTGGCACGTAAGCATCACGTCTCTCCGGAAGCGCTACCGCAGTTCTATCAGTCTTTATTAGATGAACAGCAGCAACTTGACGATCAGGCCGACTCGCTCGAAACCTTAACCCTGGCGGTGAACAATCACCATCAGCAGGCGCTGGAAACAGCAAAAAGGTTGCACCAACAGCGCCAGCATTACGCCCAGGAACTGGGGCAACTCATTACCGAAAGTATGCATACCCTTTCGATGCCGCATGGTCTCTTTTGCATTGATGTAAAATTTGAGGAGCATCATCTGAGCGCAGACGGTGCCGACCGCGTGGAGTTTAAAGTTACCACTAACCCGGGTCAGCCGTTACAACCGATCGCGAAAGTTGCTTCCGGCGGCGAGCTGTCGCGCATCGCTCTGGCTATTCAGGTTATTACCGCACGTAAAATGGAAACCCCAGCGCTGATTTTCGATGAGGTTGATGTCGGCATCAGCGGTCCGACGGCGGCGGTCGTGGGCAAAATGCTGCGTCAGTTGGGAGAATCAACCCAGGTAATGTGCGTAACGCACCTGCCGCAGGTTGCTGGTTGTGGTCATCAACATTTCTATGTCAGCAAAGAAACTGACGGCGCAATGACGGAAACACACATGCAGCCGCTTGATAAACGCGCACGTCTGCAGGAGTTAGCCCGCTTACTTGGCGGAAGCGAAGTCACACGCAATACCCTCGCAAACGCAAAAGAACTGCTGGCAGCATAAACTTTTTTCCCTTGTGAAGGTCTGAGTTCAACATAAAATCGCCGACCGACCCGACAGCAAAAGGTTTTAAAGTGGTGAAAGGTCTATTATCATCGGCATATTACATATGAGCCGCGTACTGCTCGGGCCCGAAAAGGAATCAAATCACTATGCGCTGTAAAACGCTGACTGCTGCTGCAGCAGTACTACTGATGTTGACTGCAGGCTGTTCCACTCTGGAGCGAGTGGTTTACCGCCCTGACATCAACCAGGGAAATTATCTGACACCGACCGATGTCGCCAAAGTGCGTACAGGCATGACGCAACAGCAGGTTGCTTATGCTCTGGGTACCCCGATGATGTCCGATCCTTTTGGCACTAACACCTGGTTCTATGTGTTCCGTCAGCAACCTGGACACGAAGGCGTAACTCAGCAAACGCTGACGCTGACCTTTAACAGCAGCGGCGTATTGACCAACATTGATAACAAACCTGCCCTGACCGACAACAAGTAGGTTTGAGAGATCAAAAAAAGGTGCTCAATGAGCACCTTTTTTATTGTCTGTTATTTTTTAGCGGATTTCTCTGCTCGCTGCCTGCGCAGCTCTTTGGGATCGGCAATCAACGGCCGATAAATTTCCACCCGATCGCCGTCATGCAGAACATCAGCAAGCTTTACCGGACGGCTGTAGATGCCCACTTTATTTTTGCTGAGATCGATATCATTACGTAATTCCAGCAACCCGGAAGCGCGGATAGCCTCTTCCACCGTAGCGCCCTGCGGCAGCGTTACGCGCTGTAAATACTGTTTTTCAGGTAGCGCGTATGCCACTTCAACGACAATTTTAGCCGACGCTGACACTGTAAACCTCTTTCGCGCGAACGGTGAAAGCCTGCACCATATTCGAAGCCAGCTCTTTAAAGATGCGGCCAAACGCCAGCTCGATGAGTTTATTCGTGAACTCAAAATCGAGATGAAACTCAATGCGGCACGCGTCCTGGCTTAACGGCGTAAATTTCCAGCCGCCAATCAGTTTTTTAAACGGTCCATCGACCAGATGCATCAGTATGCTCTGATTACTGGTCAGTTGGTTACGCGTGGTGAACGTTTTGCTAATCCCTGCTTTAGAGACGTCCACAGCGGCCGTCATTTGTCCCGGAGTCGACTCCAGTACGCGGCTACCGGTACACCCCGGTAAAAACTGGGGATAGGATTTAACATCATTCACTAACTGATACATCTGCTCCGCACTGTAAGGTACTAAAGCGGTCCGGCTAATCTGAGGCATAACAATTTCCATCAATATCAATCACACAAATAATACCATTTATCACTCGCTAAAAAAAACGCTATAGCCCAACTCGTGCTAAGATAGCGCCTTGCGCCCCGCTGGATGAAATGGGGTGTATTTCGATTCCAGATTACCTATACTGAGCGGCATTATGACGAAGAAAAAAGCACACAAACCTGGCTCAGCCACAATCGCGCTTAACAAACGCGCACGACACGAATACTTTATCGAAGAAGAGTTCGAAGCAGGACTCGCTCTGCAGGGCTGGGAAGTCAAATCCTTGCGCGCAGGTAAAGCCAACATCGGCGATAGCTACGTTATACTCAAAGACGGCGAAGCGTTCCTGTTTGGCGCCAACTTCACACCGATGGCCGTTGCTTCAACACACGTGGTATGCGATCCCACCCGTACCCGTAAACTACTGTTAAACCAGCGCGAACTCGACTCTTTGTATGGTCGCATGAATCGGGATGGTTATACCGTGGTAGCACTTTCGCTGTACTGGAAGAACGCCTGGTGTAAAGTGAAAATCGGCGTCGCAAAAGGTAAGAAACAACACGACAAGCGCTCCGATGTGAAAGAACGTGAATGGCAGGTGGATAAAGCACGTATTATGAAAAATGCCGGGCGATAACCTTCTTTTCTCTGTGGCCAGTCTATCACCATGATGACTGGCCTTTATTTTTTAGTTATTGAAAGTCGTATTATACATTCATAGGAATTATAGATTCCATTGCTGAATCGTTCAGCTAAAAATACAACCTCCAATCTGCAGGCAAGGAGTAGTCTAATAGAATAAAACTTCAAGTACTTGCACCCTATATTTTCCACCCTGCGAAATAGCATTATTATTACTGTTGTTTATTATTAACAATAAATAATAAAAACAATAATTACAGCAACTTATAAATAAAACCCATTTGTCGAAACGTTTAACTCATTTCGATGAAAAATGTCATCATATATTTTTAATATCTGGACATTGCAGAAAAGTTTCTTTCTGACTATATCATCTAATACGAAAGAACTATTTTTGGTGCTCAGACTACGACTTTATTTGTTCAGAAACTGATATCTGTAAATCTCATCCATGAAATTACATGTGCAAGTTCATCATTATGATGAACGAGGCACCTGTCTGCTCATTTTCCCGGCACGCCGTTGCGGATTAATACTCCCGACCTGCCATCAGGAGTGAACATATGCGTCTACTCGCCGTTGTATCGAAGTTGACTGGTGTTTCTACCAATGTTGAAGCCTCTGAAATTACGCTCAACTCACCTTCTATTGTGAAACTGTCCGTTTCGCGTGAGGAGGTCAGCCAGTTGACTCGCGTTAATCAGGATCTGGTTGTCACACTCCGTTCAGGTGAAACCATCACCATTAAAAATTTTTACGTCGGAAAAGGTGATGCGCAAAACCAGCTGGTTCTGGAAGACAGCAATGGCGCGCTGTGGTGGGTTCAGGATACGGATGGCGCTTTCCATTTTCAGCACCTGGACGATCTCACGCCGCTGATGACGGCCGAAGGCAGTCATGACGGTGGCGCAGTCTGGCCCTGGGTTCTCGGCGGGGTCGTTGCCGCAGGTGGGATTGCAGCTATAGCCTCTTCTGGCGGCGGTGGAGGACATCACAATAACGACAACGGCTCAGGCAATGGTAATCCCGGTGGTAGTACGGATCCTGGCGTTGGAACAAATCCAGATGGTGGCACTAATCCAGGCGGTAATAATAGCGGAGATACCACTCCACCAACATCCCCAACTGCACTGGTGGTCTCCCCTGATGGCAAGTCGTTGACCGGGCAGGCAGAACCGGGCAGTACAGTCATCATTAAAGATGCGCAGGGCAACATTGTTGGTCAGGGTAAAGCAGACAGTGACGGCAAATTTGCGATCGATCTTAATCCCCCTAAACTCAGCGGAGAACACCTGACCGTTACCGCAACCGATACGGCAGGTAATACCAGCCCCGCCGCGAGCGTTAACGCGCCCGATATTCCTCTGCCTGCCACACCGGTAATTTCTGCTGCTATAGACGATCAGGCTCCGGAAACCGGGACTGTCGCTAACAAGCAATTTACCAATGACAATACCCCAACGCTACAGGGAACCGGCACCCCCGGCTCAACTATCCATATTTATGTTGATGGTAAAGAGACAGGTACCGCCGTGGTGGGATCGAATGGAAAATGGAGCTTTGCTATTGCCACACCGCTGGCAGATGGTGAACACAGCTTTACAGCCATTGCTACCAACCTTAAAGGCAGCAGCGGAGAATCTACCCAATTCACGCTCAACATTGATACTCACACCCCAGAAGCCCCTGTACTTGAAGCCCTAACGGATAAAACAGGGTACATTACTGGTCTACTCATCAATAACGCACACACTGATGAAGCAAAACCAACCCTATCCGGTAAAGGTGAAGCAGGAAATACCATTACCATCCGTGAAGGGAACATCATTCTGGGGACGACTGTCGTTGATGCCAGCGGCCAGTGGAGCTTCACCCCGACAACAGCGTTAAGCGACGGCGCACATACGTTCACGATCCAACAGACGGATAAAGCAGGAAACGTCAGCGAAATAACGACAACCCCAACGATTATTGTTGATACGACTCCCCCACCTGCTGCGGTGGTTGACTCAGTCTCCGTGGATGGCACCACCGTAACAGGTCATGCTGAAATCGGCAGTACCGTCTCCATCTATGATGCCGATAACAATCTCCTCGGTTCAGCTGTAGTAGGCCAGGATGGCTTATTCAGTATTACGCTGAATCCAGCGAAAACGCATGGTGAAACGCTGGAAACACGTATCCGGGACGAGGTAGGTAATGACGGACCGGCAGGCCAATTTACTGCATCAAACTCTCAATATCCTTCTCAACCGATCATCATCACCGTGTCTGATGACATTGGGAGCGTGACCGGTGCTCTGAAAAACGGCGATGCTACAGATGACAATCGCCCGACCATCAGCGGCACTGCTGAACCGGGAAGTGTTATCACAATTAATGACAATGGCGTGCCAATGCCAACAATCCCGCCGGTGATTGCTGACAACGATGGGAAGTGGAGCTTTACGCCCTCTCAACCACTTCCTGATGGTGATCATCTTTTTACCGCAACGGCAACAAATAACTTCGGCACCAGCGGACAGTCCATCAGCTTTGCGGTTGATATCGACACCCAACCTCCGGTGCTGGAAGATTTGGAAGTCATTAATCAGGGAACCACGCTGACAGGCTCCACCGAAGCAGGCAGCACGGTGGTGATTAAAGACAGTCAGGGAAATGTTTTGGGAAGCGGTAAGGCAGGTAATGATGGCTCATTCTCAATAGGCATTAATCCCGCAAAAACCAATGGTGAAACGCTGACCATTTCGGTCACTGATAGAGCCTCAAATACGGGTCCTGTAGAGAGCCTGAAAGTACCGGATATTTCGCCGCCAGCCTCCCCTTCCGGACTAACTGTCGCTGCCGACGGTGAATCCGTTAGTGGTCAGGCGGAACCCGGTTCTACGGTTATCATCAAAGACGTCGCGGGTAACGTACTGGGTACCGGGATCGCCAACGGCAGCGGGCAATTCATCGCCCCGCTAAATTCACCACAAACCAATGGCGAAGCGTTAACGGCAACAGCCAAAGACGCTGCACAAAATGAGAGTCTACCGTCTACCGTGCTTGCACCGGATACGACCGCACCACTCGCACCAGAAGATGTGAAGGTGAGCCCGGAAGGCACCAGTGTAACGGGGACGGCTGAACCAGGCAGTACAATAACCATTACCGCACCGGACGGCAGCACCATCGGTACGGGAAAAACAGGAAGCGATGGCAACTTTAGCGTACCGCTTTCACCTGCGCAGACGAATGGCGAAACCGTCAGCGTCACCGCCACTGACAGCGCTAAAAATGAAAGCCCGACGCAAACGGCGGTAGCGCCGGATATTACCGCCCCCGATAAGCCCATTATTTTGCAGGTATTTGATGATGTCGCAGACGATACCGGGCCACTCACCAGTGGACAAACAACCAACGACAACCGTCCGACGCTGAGCGGCACAGCAGAAGCTGGCTCAACGGTAGAGATATTTGATAACGGGGCATCTCTAGGTGTGGCCGTAATGCAGCCTGACGGTAGCTGGAGCTTCACCCCTCAGACCGACCTCGGTGAAGGGAAACACCAGCTTACGGCTGTCGCTACAGATACCAAAGGCAACGCCAGCCCGGCGACCGCGTTTGAACTGATTGTTGATACGCAGTCACCGCAAATGCCTGCCATTACCCATGTAACGGATGACAAACCGGGCATTGTCGGTTCCATCGCCAATAACGGTCTGACCAACGATAACACGCCAACCATCAACGGAACCGGCGAACCCGGCTCAATAGTTCATCTGATGCGTGACGGGCAACTGATTGCAGATATTACCGTCGATACTAGTGGGATATGGAGCTACACCCCGCCGCAAACGTTGCCCGATAATAAATATGAATTTACGGTGACAGCCAGCGACAACAATGGAAACACGACACCTCTCTCCGCAGGGTTCACCATTACCATTGACAGCACGGCACCTCTCGCCCCGGGATTTTCTGCGATCCTTGATCCTGATAAAAATCCTATCGATACCAGTCAACCGACCAACTCTTCTCAGCCACAGTTAACCGGTAGTGGCACCGCTGGCGACACCATCACCATTTATGACAATGGCAAGCCGATTGGTGAAACAAAGGTTAGCACGGATGGAAACTGGCAATTCACGCCGCCAGTGGTACTGGGTGACGGCACACATGTTCTGACGGCAACCGCCAGCGATCCGGCGGGCAATGAAGGCCCGAAATCCACCAGCTTCACGCTACAGGTCGATACAAATGCGCCAAATGCACCACAAATACTGTCAGCAACCATTGTTGTGGGTACCGAAAATGTCGTCCTGGCTAATGGCAGCACAACGAATCAGGAAACCCCGCTTCTGAGCGGTACCGGCGAGCCAGGCGCCACGATCACGCTCTATAATAATGGCACTGAGGTGGACACGGTAAAGGTCAATGCACAAGGGAAATGGACCTACCAGCCAACCGCCAATTTATCTGAAGGGTTAAACGTCATTACCGCGACGGCTACCGATGCGGCAGGCAACGTCAGCCCGGTATCCGGCGTCTACTCGATCACAATTGATACCATTCCACCTGCGAAACCTGACGTACCGCTAATCACCGATAACGTTCTACCCGTTGCCGGAAACGTTGCCAGTGGTGGCACAACCAATGACACCACGCCCACCTTCAGCGGGAAGGGAGAGCCGGGTAGCACTATCACTATCTACAATAACGGCAGCGAAATTGGTCAAACAACGGTAGGTGATAACGGGAGCTGGACCTTTACCCCGAGCCCATTAGACCCAGACACGACTTACGTCATCACCACAACTGAAACCGACATTGCGGGCAATACCAGCGATCCGTCGGATCCCATCACCCTAACCATTGACACAACGGTCCCAACCACTCCCACTATTGAATTTGCGACGGATGATGACGGCGTACCTGACTCAAACTTTAACAACAACGCCACCACCGATGACAATACGCCGGTTATTCATGGTACGGGTGAAGCTGGCAGCATTATTACTGTATTCAATGGCACTACCGTTCTGGGCGTGGCCACTGTCGACAGTTTTGGCAACTGGGAATTCCCCATTACCAGCGCCCTGCTCGATGGAACCTATACCCTAACCGCCAGCGCAAAAGACGCCGCCGGTAATCCCAGCGGGACATCGAACAGCTTTACCTTTACCGTTGATACCATTCCTCTGCAGGCACCGGTAGTGACGGAAATCCTTGATAACGTCAACCCGGTCACTGGCACTCTGAGCGATGGCTCCTTCACTAACGACCAGACGTTAACCATCAACGGCACCGGCGAGACAGGCAGCATAATAACAATTTATGACAATGGCACAGCTATAGGGACCGCAAACGTCATTGATGGAAAATGGACCTTCACCACGCCTGCACTTTCAGAAGATCCAGATCCTCACGCGCTGACCTTCACTGCAGATGACGGAGCCGGAAACACGACGCTTCAAACGCCGGCCATTAATATCACCGTAGATATTACACCGCCGCCAGCCCCGACGATCCAGACTGTCTCACCGGATGGCACCCGGGTTGCTGGTCTGGCAGATCCTTTCGCCACGGTTGAAATTCGCGATGCTTCCGGCACGCTAATCGGTACCGCAACCGCAAATAATACCGGCGAATTCGCCGTAACCTTAAGCCCGGCGCAGACCAACGGCGGTGAACTCACGGCGAAAGCAATTGATCGCGCGGGTAACGAAAGCCCCAACGCGACCTTTCCCGCCTCTGACAGCGGCCTGCCTGATGTGCCGTTCATTATCGCGATTGACGACGATGTCGGTAGCGTACAGGGAAATATTCTCACTGCTGGCGGTAGAACAGACGACACCACCCCCACGCTTCGTGGCACAACGGAAGTGGGGTCGACGGTCGAAGTCTTTATTAACGGCACAAGCGCTGGCCAGGCCATCGTTGATACCAGCGGCAATTGGACATTTGCGGTTCCCACCCTGCCGGGCGAAGGGAACTACAATTTTACCGTTCAGGCCACCAACGGTAACGGCAAGGGCGGTCTGTCCGCCCCCGTTGCAGTAACGGTAGATTTAACCGCACCGCTCCAGCCGGTGATTGTTAACGCGACGGATGACGTTCCCGGCTACACCGGCTCACTGGCTAACGCCGCGCTAACAAACGATGCGCGCCCCACGCTCAACGGTACCGGCGAAGCAGGTGCCACTATAACCATCTTTGATAATGGCAATGCGATCGGCACTACCACCGTAGCTCAAAACGGTAGCTGGAGCTTCACGCCGGGAAGTAATCTCAGTAACAGCCAGCATGTGTTCACCGCCCGCGCAACGGATAGTGCGGGTAATACCGGGGCTATTTCGGGCGATTTCACCCTGACCATTGACACACAAGCGCCCACCGTCCCGACAATTACATCGGTGATTGACGATAACAACCTACCGAACGTTTCCGTTTTACCAGGCCAGGCAACCGACGATCGCCAGCCCGTGCTGAACGGTACGGGCGAAACCGGTGCGACAATTAATATCTTTGATAACGGCGTACTCCTTGGTACGACCGTAGTAGGTACAGGAGGAACCTGGTCCTGGACGGTTGACAGCGCGCTAACGGAAGGCAGCCACACCCTGACCGTCAGCGCCACCGACCCGGCAGGTAACACCAGCGCAGCCTCCTCTGGGTGGAATATCGTCGTGGATGTGACGCCCCCCGCCGTACCAACGCTCACTTCCGTGGTAGACGATCAGCCCGGTTTAACCGGCAATCTGGTCAGCGGTCAACTCACCAACGACGCGACTCCGACGCTCAACGGTCGCGGAGAAATCGGAGCTACAATTAATATCTGGCTGGATGGCGGAACAACACCGATTGGCACAGCCATTGTTGATGGAACCGGGTCGTGGAGCTTCACGCCTGGAACGCCACTCACTAATGGTAACCATACCTTTACCCTCAGCGCGACTGACCCAGCCGGCAACACCAGCGCCCTGTCCGGTGGATTTACGCTGAATGTTGACGCCACTCCACCTGTAGCGCCAGTCATTACCAACATCGCGGATAATACGGCCCCCGTGATAGGCGTCGTACCGAATGGTGGAAGCACCAACGAGACAAGGCCGACAATTACCGGAACCGGTGAAGCAGGCTCGACAATCTCTATTTATAACGGCGCTTCTCTCGTGGGCACAGCCCTTGTCCAGGCCAACGGCAACTGGAGCTTTACACCAACAAATGCGCTTACTGCAGGCACATGGAATCTTACCGCGAAGGCAACTGATACCGCGGGTAATACCGGGCCGGCATCGGATGTTCGCTCATTCACTATTGATACCACCGCCCCCGTTGCACCTGTCATAACCACCGTCTTTGACGATCAAGGGCCACTCACCGGCAATCTCAGCAATGGACAAATTACTGATGATGCCCGCCCGACATTCAGCGGTACCAGCGAACCCAACGCCATAATCCGTATCTTTGACAACGGCTCTTTGTTAACGGAGATAACCGCTAACAGCAGCGGTAACTGGAGCTATACGCCTACGCAACCAACAGCGCCTGCAATGGCCACGGGAAACCATGTCATCACCGTAACGGCCATCGATGCGGCGGGTAATGTGAGTCCTGCATCGGACAGCTTCACATTCGTGGTGGATACCACCGCGCCATTACTACCGGTTATTACCCTGGTGACCGATGATATGCCCCCTGGCACCGGGGCGATTACTAACGGACAAAGTACCAACGATCCAACGCCGACGTTTAGCGGAACAGCGGAGGCCGGAGCCACAATCACCCTGTATGAGAATAATACCGTCCTGGGAACCACCACCGTGTTAGCCAACGGTACCTGGAGCGTCACCACCTCCACGTTGGGAAGCGGTACACATACCATTACCGCTGTCGCTACAGATGCAGCAGGCAACGCCAGCCAACCAACAGGCGGTTTTACGCTGACTGTCGACACATCGGCCCCCGCTACGCCAACCCTGACTACCGTCGTGGATGACGTTGCTGGCGGTGTATTCGGCAACCTGAATAACGGTCAGATCAGTAATGACAGCCGGCCAACACTGAACGGGACTGCTGAGGTGGGAAGTACGGTAAGTGTTTATGACGGCAACACCTTGTTGGGAACAACCACGGCTGGAGCAGGTGGCGTCTGGAGCTTCACGCCGGGAACCCCGCTCAGCGAAGGCTCGCACACGCTAACCGTCACCGCCACCGATGCGGCGGGTAATAACAGCCCGGCGACCAACAGTTTTGTGATAGTCGTTGATACCACCGCGCCAGGCGTGCCAGTTATTGTCAGCATTATTGATGATGTGCATAACATCACTGGTGCAGTGGGTAATGGTCAGTCCACCAATGATACCCTCCCCACGCTCAACGGCACGGCGGAAGCCAACAGCACGGTCAATATCTTTGACAACGGCGCGCTGGTGGCCTCCGTAACGGCGAACGCCAGCGGAAACTGGACCTGGACTCCCACCTCAGCGTTGGGCCAGGGCACGCATGCTTATACGGTGAATGCCACTGATACGGCGGGTAACGTGAGCCCCACCTCCCCTGGCTCGTCGATTGTAGTGGATACCCTTGCGCCCGGCGCGCCGACAGGCCTTACTATCAATGCAACCGGCAACCGTGTCAGCGGTACAGCTGAAGCAGGGAGCACCGTGACCATTACATCCAGTACAGGAACCGTACTGGGAATCGCCACTGCGGATGGTGCTGGCAGCTTTGTGGTGGCGCTTTCCCCGGCACAAACCAGCGGCCAGGCGCTGCTGGCATTTGCTCAGGATAAAGCGGGTAATACCGGTGTTTCTGCCGGGTTCACTGCCCCGGATACCCGCGTACCCGATGCCCCAACCATCGTCAGTGTTGTAGATGATTTCGGCATTTATACCGGGATTATCGCTAATGGTCAGGTAACCAACGATGCCTTACCTACGCTAAACGGAACGGCACAGGCCAATGCCGTCATCAATATTTACAACAACGGGGCGCTGCTTGGCTCCACAACGGCAAACGCCAGCGGCGTCTGGTCCTTCACGCCTGACAGCAATTTGACCGAGGGCTCGCACGCCTTTACCGCGACCGCAACCAACGCGAACGGCACAGGAGCCGCATCAGGTCCCGCCACAGTGGTGGTCGATACACTGGCTCCCAATACGCCAACCGGCATACTGAGTGCGGATGGCGGTTCGCTAACAGGCCTGGCAGAAGCAAACAGCACGGTGACGGTGACAATCCCTGGCGCGGGTACCTACACCACGACGGCAGGAAGCAACGGTGCCTGGTCATTGACCTTGCCGACCAAACAAATTGAAGGGCAGAAGCTGGGCATAACCGCAACCGATGCGGCGGGCAATACGTCGGGGTCGCTCTCCATTACCGCCCCAATCCTCCCACTCTCGGCTAACGATAACGTCACCAGCCTCGCTCTGACGACCACCGCAACCACCAGCTCACAAAGCTACTCTGACTACGGTCTGCTGTTGGTAGGTGCTTTGGGGAATGTCGCCTCCGTTCTGGGTAATGACACCGCACAGGTACAGTTCACCATTGCCGCCGGTGGCTCCGGCAATGTCACGATCGATGCGGCAGCGACAGGCATTGTTCTGTCATTGCTCAGTACCCAGGAGATTGTGGTGCAGCGCTTTGATGCCACTCTCGGCACCTGGAGCACCTTCATCAACACTGCAAATGGCGACTTCGCAAACCTACTGACGTTAACTGGTAGCGGCGTCACCCTGAATCTGACCGGCCTGGCCGGCGGGCAGTATCGCGTGCTGACGTATAACACCAGCCTGCTGGCGACAGGTTCATATACCAGCCTGGACGTAGACGTACATCAGACCAGCGCAGGCGTTGTCAGCGGGCCGACCGTCAATACTGGCAACGTGATGGCAGACGACGTTACGCCAACCGGGACAACACTAACATCAGTCACTGATGCCAGCGGGAAAACCACCGTCGTTGGCGCGGGTGGAGTCGATATCACAGGTCAGTACGGCACCCTGCACATCAACCAGGACGGCAGCTATACCTACACATTAACTAACACCAGCGCCGCGGTTTACGGTCAAAAAGAGAGCTTCACCTATACCATCACACAGGGTAGCAACAGCAGCTCGGCACATCTGGTGATCAACCTGGGGCCAGCCCCGGCGGCCACCACCGTTATTGCGGCCGACAACAATGCTGCCATGGTCTTTGATACCAGCGTCAGCTATGTCAACAATGGGCCATCAGTACAAAGCGGTCTGACGGTATTAAGCGTCGGAGTTGGTACCGTACTTAACGCCAACCTGCTTGATGACATGAGCAATCCGATTATCTTTGATGTAGAGGATGGCTCAACCCGTACGATGACCATTCAAGGGACCGTTGGCGGCGTAACGCTGGCCTCAACGTTCGATCTTTATATCTACCGCTTCAATGATGCGATCCAGCAGTTTGAACAATACCGGGTGCAAAAAGGCTGGATCAACACCCTGCTGCTGAATGGCAATTCACAGCCGTTGACGGTAACGCTGCCAGGCGGTGAATACCTGTTTGTACTGAATACCGCCAGCGGGATCAGCGTCCTCACCGGTTACACGCTCAATATCTCGCAGGATCATACCTATGCCGTAGATAGCACTACCGCCAATACCACCGGCAATGTGTTAACTAACGATATTGTGCCGCCAGATGCGGTGATCACTGAAGTCAACGGCGTGGCTGTCCCGGCATCGGGAAGCACCACCATAAACGGCCTCTACGGTACGTTATCCATTGATGCAAAAGGAAATTACACCTATACCCTGAAAAACGGCGTTGGTGCGGACAGCATCAAATCCCCGGACAGCTTCGTCTATACCGTTCGCGCGCAGAATGGTGATACGGATACCGCCTCACTGAACATCACGCCAACCCCGCAGGCGTTGAATGCCGTCGATGACGTCAGCAGCATCATGGCGGTAAATACCGTTCAGGACTCGGCTGCATATGGCAGCGGCGCGCTGGGAACAGCGACAATTCCGACCCTGGGGAGCAAGGCAACCGCGACAGGTTCGTTTGACATCGCGACAAATGACGTCCTGAAAAACGCCACGCTTAACTTCGATATCAACACGCTAATCACCGTCGGTACGCTCGGTGTGAGCTGGACGATAACCGGCCCTGGCGGATACACACTTTCAGGTACGGTACCTGCCAGCGCCATCAGTCTGTTAGGCAGTTCAATCGCGGTCTCGCTGGGGAATGCCGAACTGACCGCAGGTCATTACAGCGTCAGCTTCACAGGAACGATGGGAGGGCTGGCCGTGGGCGACGTCAGCATTACGCCGAATGTCACCGGCACCACCTGGCACCTTAATACCTTTGACGTCAACACCACCACGGTAAATGGCAATATTTTTGATGGTAGTGATGCGGCAGGCGCCCACGATCAGCTGTCAACCGTCCATACCCTGCTTACCGTCAATGGCTATAACGGCAGTACCGCCACGCTCAATCCGACCAGCAGTACCAGTAGCGCCACCGTTCAGGGCCATTATGGTTCACTGACCATGAATCTGGATGGCTCCTACACCTACACGCTGAAGCCGGGTACGACCGTGGCATCGATGACCACCAAAGAGACCTTCACCTATACGCTTAATGACCAAAACGGACATACGGACACCGCCACGCTGACCATCAATATGAATCCGCAGCTGGCAAGCTCCTCACAACATGATGTGATCACCGGGTCGGTCTACGGCGATACGCTTATCTATCATCTACTTAATGCCAACAACGCAACCGGAGGGAACAACAGCGACAACTGGACCAATTTCTCTATGGCCCAGGGCGACAAGATCGATATCCACGAACTGCTGAGCGGATGGAACCATCAGGCCTCAACGCTTGGGAACTACGTGCAGGTCACCACCAACGGATCCAACACCGTGCTCGCCATCGACCGCGATGGTACGGGTGGAACTTATCAATCCACCAACCTCATCACCCTGGAGAACGTCAACACCACGCTGAATGAACTGCTACAGAACAACCATCTCATCACGGGTGGTTAATACATAAAGCTCCGGGCGCCACGACGCCCGGAGCAACTGCCGTAACGGTTGTATTTGAAAGGGATGAGATATGGGAAAAGTCATGCCCGTGGCATTACTGCTGGCATTAACGCTGTGTTCCATGCAGGTGAATGCCGAGGATGAACCGCAAATTATTACGCCGGAAGGGTTGGCAAACAGCCAGATGCTTCCAAACCTTGACGGCTCCGTTGCCGATCTGCCGCTAAGCTCCGCCGCCCCCGGTACTCTGACGCTGAACGATGCCGTGAGTCGTGCCGTGAGCTGGCACCCATCCATTCGTGAATCTATCGGCAAATTACTCACACAGAATGAGCAGATAGACGTGGCGAAATCGAAATATTACCCGCAGGTAACTGCCGGAATGAACAACGGCTACAGCAATACTTACACCGACCACGGCTTTAGCCCGGCCCTGGTTATTTCGGTGTCACAAATGCTGTATGACTTCGGCAAAGTGGCCAGCCAGGTCCGCGCTGAAACCGCAGGTTCCGCGCAGCAGCAGGCTAATGTGTTACTCAGTATTGATACCATCGCGCACGCAACCGCCAACGCGATAGTCCAGGTGCAGACGTGGCAGCAAATGGTGGATGCCGCCGAGGAGCAACTCGCCGCCCTCAACGGCATTGGCCGATTGACCCGGCAACGCAATGATGAAGGCGCAACCTCGCTATCGGACGTGGTGCAAACCGATGCGCGTATAGAGTCTGCGCGTTCGCAACTGGCGCAGTACCAGGCCAATCTCGACAGCAGCAAGGCAACGCTGATGAGTTTTCTCGGCTGGAACTCGCTCAACGGCATCAGCAATGAATTCCCCGGCAAACTGGACAGCAGCTGCGATGTGGTCAAACCGGAAGATAAACTGGTTCCCGCGGTACTGGCGGCCTGGGCACAAGCGAATGTGGCACAGGCAAATCTCGATTACGCCAACGCGCAGATGACGCCCACCATATCTTTGGAACCGTCGGTTCAGCACTATCTCAACGACAAATACCCCAGCCATGAGGTGCTCGACAAAACCCAGTACTCCGCATGGGTAAAAGTTGAAATGCCGCTGTATCAGGGGGGTGGACTTACCGCCAGACGCAACGCCGCCAGTCATGCGGTTGAGTCAGCCCAGTATTCTATTCAACGAACCCGGCTTGAGGTACGGCAGAAATTACTGGAATCCCGCAGCCAGGCGATGAGTCTCGCCACCGCCCTGCAAATTCTGCGACGCCAGCAGCGACTGAGTGAACAAACGCGCGAGCTGTATCAACAGCAGTATCTGGATCTTGGCTCTCGCCCGTTGCTCGATGTGCTTAACGCCGAGCAGGAGGTGTATCAGGCGCGCTTTGCTGAACTCCAGACCCAAAACCAGCTGCGCCAGTTACAGCTTAACTGCCTCTACAATACCGGATCGCTACGCCAGGCGTTCGCCTTAAATAACCGCAGCATTCAATCGGTGGAGATACAGCTATGAGCGACGTCGATTCACATGCTGAAGAGGCCATTGGCGAACAGGCTCTGAGCCAGTGGGCGCAGGCGATGACGTATATTGCCAGCCACTATCGCGTTGCCTGCTCCCCCGGCGCAATCCAGGCCAACGCCCCGTGGTTTGCAGGGAAAAACCGCACCCTCGCGCTGACACAACTGGCGCGCCAGGCGGGCCTGTCATTTCACGCGCTGGACACCACAAAGCAGGCATTCAGCCAGTGGCGTTTACCGGTAGTAGCGGAACTGCGCGACGGCCAAATCATGGTGATAGAGCATTTCAACGGTGACGATGCACTGGATGTTTTTATCATCGCCGAAGAGGGGCAACGTAACCGGGTGACGGTCGCAGAGCTTGTGCCAGAGATCGTAAGCATTACCGCGCTGCGTCCGCTTTCGGCGCTAAAAGACAGTCGGGTAGACCGCTATATTTCTCGCTTTAAACCCGACTGGATGCGCGAACTGGTTTTACAGGATATCCGCCCTTACCTGCCAGTGATGGTTGCCGCTTTTCTGATTAACGTTCTGTCGCTCTCCGGGATTATCTTTTCGATGCAGGTCTACGATCGGGTGATTCCGGCGCAGTCATATCCGACGCTGTATGTTCTCTCAACCGGCGTTCTGGTGGCGGTCCTGTTTGGCTTTCTGCTGCGCGAAGCACGTACCCACATAATGGATCTGCTGGGTAAACGCGCCGATATGCGCATTTCCGATCGGGTATTCAGCCATGCCCTGCGGCTGCGTAATAGCGCCGTACCTCGCTCGACGGGGAGCTTTATTTCTCAACTCCGCGAGCTGGAGCAGGTTCGCGAGATGATCACCTCCTCGACCATGTCGACTATTGTCGATCTGCCTTTTTTCTTTCTGTTTATCGTGGTGCTGGCCTGCATTGCCCCGCCGCTGGCATGGATAGCGCCCGTCGCCGCCCTGCTGATGATCCTGCCAGGTTTACTGTTACAGAAGAAGCTGGCGGTGCTCGCCAACCAGGCCGCACATGAATCCACCCTGCGTAATGCGGTACTGGTTGAAAGCGTTCAGGGGCTGGAGGACATCAAGCTGATGCAGGCGGAAAACCGCTTTTTACAGCAGTGGAACAGCTACATCCGCATTACCGGAGAGTCCGGGCTGCGCACGCGCAAGCTGACTCAGGGGCTGATTGGCTGGGGCATGTCGGTACAGAGTCTGGTCTACGCCGCCATTATTATGTTCGGCGCGCCGATGGTCATTGAAGGCACGATGACCACCGGGGCCGTGGTGGCCGCCTCCATGCTCGGTTCCAGAATGATTGCCCCAATGGCTAACCTGTGCGGCGTGCTGGCCCGCTGGCAGCAGGTCAAAGCAGCGAAGATGGGGTTGGACAGCATCATGCAGCTCCCCACCGAAACGCAATACGATGAAGATCGGGTACATCAGGAGATTCTTCACGGCCATTATCTCTTTGAAAACGCGCACTTTCGCTACCACAGCGACGATCAGCGCGTGCCGCTGCGTATCTCCCGTCTGGAGATCATGCCCGGGGAACGAATAGCGATCCTCGGTCGTAACGGCGCGGGGAAATCAACGCTGCTGCAGGCCATGGCGGGCGGCGTGGAGATTATTCAGGGCGAGGTCCGACTCGATAACCTGAGCCTGGCGCAAATCGATATGGCCGATTTACGCCGCAACATCGGTTTTCTCAGCCAGAATGCGCGCCTGTTTTTCGGCACTCTGCGTGAGAACCTGACTCTCGGCGCGCCGCATGCCAGCGACGCGCAGATATTCGAAGCGCTGGAGGTCAGCGGCGCAGCGGCTTTTGTTAAACAACTCGCCAAAGGGCTGGCGCATCCAATTATGGAGGGCGGCAACGGTCTGTCCGGTGGACAGCGGCAGTCGATTTTGCTGGCAAGAATGCTGCTGCGCTCGCCCAATATCGTACTACTCGACGAACCCAGTGCTTCACTGGATGAACATACCGAGCGGGAGTTTATTCAGCGGCTGAACCTGTGGCTGGGCAACCGCACATTGATTGTCGCCACCCATCGCGTGCCGGTTCTGGAGCTGGTCGAGCGCGTGGTGGTGTTGAAAGAAGGTCAACTGGTGATGGATGCCCCGAAAGCGCAGGCGTTGAATGCGAGTCGGGCACCTGTACCTACTCACGGTCGGGAGTGGAAAAATGAAAACCAATCCGCATGACGCCGCCATGGACGATCTCGATATCCGCCGCGAACACCGTTTTTCCGGGGCCAGCCGCATTATTCTGCTCAGCACGCTGTTATTTGCTGTGCTGGGTATCTGGGCGTATTTCGGTAAACTGGATGAAGTCTCGACCGGCAGCGGGAAAGTGATCCCCAGCTCACGTGAGCAGGTATTGCAGTCGCTGGATGGCGGGATCCTCGCCGAGCTGACGGTACGCGAGGGCGATAAGGTGCAGGCCAATCAAATCGTGGCACGCCTCGATCCTACCCGGTCTGAGTCCAACGTTGGGGAAAGCGCCGCCCGCTATCGCGCCTCGCTGGCTTCCAGCGCGCGGCTTAATGCTGAAGTTAACGATCTGCCGCTGACCTTTCCCGATTCACTGCGCGCCTGGCCTGATCTCATCGCCTCCGAAACGCGTCTGTATAAAAGCCGCCGCGCGCAGCTTGCTGATTCTATGGCGGAACTGCAGGACGCGCTGGTCTCAGTTAACAAAGAGCTGGCCATTACCCAGCGCCTGGAGAAAAGCGGCGCCGCCAGCCATGTAGAAGTGCTGCGCCTGCAACGACAAAAAAGCGACCTGGGATTAAAAATTACCGACCTGCGTTCCCAATACTTCGTGCAGGCGCGTGAAGCGCTGTCTAAAGCCAACGCCGAAGTGGATATGCTGGCGGCCATTTTGAAAGGACGTGAGGATTCCGTCACCCGGTTGACCGTGCGCGCGCCCATGCGCGGTATTGTGAAAAATATCCAGGTCACCACCATTGGCGGGGTTATCCCACCCAATGGCGAAATGATGGAAATCGTGCCAATAGACGATCATCTACTCATTGAAACCCGTCTGTCGCCACGTGATATCGCATTTATTCACCCAGGCCAGCGAGCGCTGGTCAAGATAACCGCTTATGACTACGCCATTTATGGCGGTCTGGAAGGCGTAGTCGAAACCATCTCTCCGGACACCATCCAGGATAAAGCGAAACCGGAAATCTTCTACTACCGCGTGTTTATCCGTACCCATCAGGACTACCTGGAGAACAAACTGGGACGCCATTTCTCCATCGTACCGGGCATGATTGCCACAGTGGATATAAAAACAGGTGAAAAAACCATCGCCGACTATTTAATCAAACCATTTAATCGGGCTAAAGAAGCGCTGCGCGAGCGGTAAATCCTTGAGGATAAGGGGTTGCGGGGGCTGGTCACGCGTGTCACAAGTCTGTTATACTTGCTCTAACACATTGGGGCTGATTCTGGATTCGACGGGATTCGCGAAACCCAAGGTGCATGCCGAGGGGCGGTTGGCCTCGTAAAAAGCCGCAAAAAAATAGTCGCAAACGACGAAAACTACGCTTTAGCAGCTTAATAACCTGCTCTGAGCCCTCTCTCCCTAGCTTCCGCTCTTAAGACGGGGATCAAAGAGAGGTCAAACCCAAAAGAGATCGCGTGGATGCCCTGCCTGGGGTTGAAGCGTTAAAACTAATCAGGCTAGTCTGGTAGTGGCGTGTCCGTCCGCAGGTGCCAGGCGAATGTAAAGACGAACTAAGCATGTAGTACCGAGGATGTAGGAATTTCGGACGCGGGTTCAACTCCCGCCAGCTCCACCAATTTTTGATATATTGAAGTTCAGTGAAGTCTATCAAGCCCGCATGGAACCAGCCTTGCGGGCTTTTTTACGTTTATAGTAGTCTACCGAGAATTGCTAGAATCTACTCGTTATGGCACCCTTTTTGGGACCCAACACAAAGGGTCCAAAACATGAGGGTCCCAAACATGGCAAAAATCGCTAAGAAGCTCACTGACACTGAAATCAAAAGCACCAAACCAGCCGAGAAAGAGGTTAACCTTTTTGACGGCGATGGTTTGCTCCTGCGAATCGCCCCCCTGGCGAAGGGAGGAAAGAAAAATTGGTATTTCAGATATGCAGTGCCTGTGACCAAAAAGCGAACTAAGGTGAGCTTAGGAACCTATCCTCACCTTACACTTGCGAAGGCACGAGCTTTACGTGATGAGTACTTGTCGTTGCTTGCAAATGGTATAGACCCACAAGTTCATAACACCCACAAAGCCAATGCCCTTAAGGATGCCACGGAACATACATTTCAAGCAGTAGCCAAGAAGTGGCTTGATGAGAAAGTCAAAACGTCAGGCATCTCCCAGGATCATGCTAACGACATCTGGCGAAGCCTAGAGAGAAATATCTTTCCAACGTTGGGTGATACCCCCATTAAGGAGATTCGTCCTAAAATGCTTAAACAGCATTTAGAACCCATAGAAAAACGAGGTGTCCTTGAAACACTTCGCCGCATCATATCCCGCCTGAATGAAATTTTCCGCTATGCAGCAACAGAAGAACTCATAGAATTCAATCCGGCTGACAACCTGGGGCAACGGTTCAGCAAGCCAAAAAAACAGAATATGCCAGCATTACCCCCTTCCGAACTCCCCCGCTTCCTGGTTGCTTTAAACAATGCTTCTGTCCGTTTAGAAACAAGGCTACTGATTGAGTGGCAACTTCTCACATGGGTTCGCCCTGGTGAAGCTGTTCGCACAAGATGGTCAGATATTGATATAGAAACCGGCATGTGGAACATCCCGGCGGAGTTTATGAAAATGAAGAAACCTCACAAAGTTCCACTGAGCAAAGAAGCTTTGCGAGTCTTGGATTCAATGAAAGCCATCAGCGGGCATCGAGAGTGGGTATTTCCCAGTATCAAAGCGCCACTCAATCACATGCATGAACAAACAGCTAATGCGGCTATAATCCGTATGGGCTTCGGAGGTGAGCTTGTAGCTCATGGTATGCGATCAATCGCCAGAACGGCTGCTGAGGAGTGTGGCAAGTTTAGAACTGATGTCTTAGAAGCCGCCCTTGCCCACTCGAAAAAAGATGAAATAATTGCAGCCTACAATCGTGCAGAGTATCTCACAGAACGTGTGGTTCTCATGCAATGGTGGAGTGACTATGTTTCGTCTCAAAAAGACAAAGTTATTGCCGCATAACTCTTCCATGATGGGTTAACTATCTTGATTTATTTGAAGAATTAATGATCACACCATTAACCTATGTGGACTAAGCATAGCCATTTACGAATGGGTACCTTGAGGCCAAATAACGAAAGCTGTCGGTCATATCAGCTAAATAATTCACATCTTTTCTCGATTATCATACACCTCGAAGATCTACCAAATTCGCACTAATCAATGATAAAACAGTTGAATTCGGTTAAAATTTGATCAATTTTATCTTCTACATTGTATTGAATCATCCATGAGGTTTCGTGCATGGCTAGCGAAAATGACAAAAATCATAGAGTTAGGGTCGCACAGTACTTGAGGATGTCTACCGACCATCAGCAATATTCTTTACATAATCAGTCCGAATATATCAAAGATTATGCTGAAAAGAACAATATGGAAATCGCTTATACCTACGATGATGCAGGTAAGAGCGGAGTCAGTATCGTAGGCAGGCATTCTTTGCAGCAGTTACTTAGCGATGTAGAACAAAAGAAAATAGATATACAGGCTGTATTATTTTATGATGTGAGCCGTTTTGGTCGTTTTCAAAATAGTGATGAAGCGGCATATTATTCCATTTCTATTTGAGAGAAATGGCGTAGATCTTATATATTGTTCCGAACCTATACCCACTAAAGATTTCCCTTTAGAGTCCTCTGTTATACTGAATATAAAAAGATCTAGTGCTGCATATCACAGCAGGAATTTATCTGAAAAGGTATTTATAGGGCAAGTAAATTTAATAAAGCTTGGTTATCATCAAGGCGGTATGGCTGGTTATGGGCTGAGACGTCTTTTAGTAGACGAAAATGGCATAGCTAAAGAAATATTGAGTTTCCGCAAAAGAAAGAGTATTCAAACAGATAGAGTAATATTAATTCCGGGACCAAAAAATGAAATAAAAATTGTAAATAGGATCTATGATCTCTTTATAGATAATAACGTCCCAGAATTCATTATTGCTGAGAGATTAAATGAACAGAACATACCTGCAGAAAATGGAACATTATGGACTCGTGCAAAAATACATCAAATTTTGACAAATGAAAAATATATTGGTAACAACATATATAACAAAACCTCATCTAAACTAAAAAGTCGGCTTGTAAAAAACCCCAAACATGAATGGGTTAGATGTGACAAGGCATATAAACCTATTATTTCAATGAAAAAATACAATAAAGCTCAAGAAATAATTCAGCTCCGCTCCATTCATTTGACTAATGAAGATCTATTAGAAAAACTAAAACAAAAATTAGAATCTAATGGAAAACTATCAGGCTTTATCATTGATGAAGATGATACAGGCCCTTCATCTTCTGTTTATAGAACCCGATTTGGTGGTCTTTTAAGAGCATATACTTTAATTGGTTATAAGCCAGAACATGATTACAGCTATCTCAAAATAAATGAAGCACTAAGATCATTTTACTCAGAGATAATTGAGGATTTTAAGGGTGAAATTTTAAAAAGTAACTGTCATATAGACGAGTATAAATATACCCCAATGCTTTACATCAATGATGAGTTTTTAATTTCCGTCCTTGTTACTAAATGCATACATATGAAATCAGGTAAACTTAGATGGAAAGTCCGGTTTGATAACTCACAGAAAGCAGACATAACAATTGTTATACGAATGAATTCACAAAATATTTCACCTCTTGATTTTTATATCATACCAAAAATTGAAAACGAATATAGTAAAATGTGCATGACGGAAACAAACAACATTCGATTAGATCTCTATAGATTTGATAATCTTGATAAACTTCTACAAATTATTACTCGCATGAAAGTGAGGGAACTATATGCTGCCTGAAAAAAATGAATTCCCAATAACTCAAATTGAGATTGCAAAAATAAAATTTCTTAACCCACGAACAAGAAATAAGGTAGTGCATGAAGAAATAAAGGAAAGCATAAAAAAAAGAGGATTAAGCAAGCCTATAAGCGTAAGAGCTATTGATGAAGACGATTTCAAATATGCTTTAATTTGTGGTCAAGGGAGAATAGAGGCTCTCGTTGCATTAGGTGAAACTATTATTCCAGCAATTATAAGAGATGTATCAGAAGAAGATGCTTACGTTATGAGTTTAGTTGAAAACATTGCAAGGAGAAGACCACGTTCTAATGAGTTATTACAGGTGATTAACGACATGAAAATCAGAGGACTTTCAGACTCCGAAATAAGTGAGATTACTGGATATTCATCGAACTGGGTGAGCAGTATTAATATGCTACTTGATAAGGGAGAGCATAAACTTCTCTCAGCAGTCGAACGGGGTAATTTGCCTCTGTATCTCGCAGTGCAATTTGCAAGATGTGAAACTGAGGAAGCACAAGATATTCTTACCGAAGCATATGATAAAAAATTAATAAAAAGTCGGGACATTATAAAGATAAAACACATTCTAAATCAAAGAACAGTTGGGAATAAAGGTGCAAAAGCAGCCGGCTTTTATTATCACAAACCATCAAAAAGGATGACTGCAGAGGAGTTGATTGAGCTTTATGAAAATAGTATCGCTGAACATAAATCTGTTTATAACAACTCAAAATTCATAAAAACCAACCTACTAATAGTAAATGAGATTTTTAACATCATAATGATGAATAAAAGCTTTCAACATATACTTGAACAAGAGAATCTTTCAGAACTACCATCTCAGATATTAACCCCAGTAAACAAAGAGGTATCAAAATGATTCAGATACGTTTTGGCGATAATTTTATTTACCTGGAAACTAATAAGTTAATTCCATCTAAGGAATTATTAGAAAACGTAAAGCGAAGCCATAAATATCATCAAATAGTTACCTCTATCGAAAGCTTAGATATTATTGAACCAATAA
The DNA here is from genome assembly GCF_019584005.1 of Citrobacter sp. EC_71. Taxonomy (NCBI): domain Bacteria; kingdom Pseudomonadati; phylum Pseudomonadota; class Gammaproteobacteria; order Enterobacterales; family Enterobacteriaceae; genus Citrobacter; species Citrobacter sp. EC_71. The sequence goes on along the minus strand of NZ_VDAY01000019.1, from coordinate 35,965 downwards.
TAGTGTTCTATGACAAAGATAAAGATGTCACTAAGATACTTGATGGCCATTTAAGGGTTGAGGCTTTAAAAGACTTAGGTATAGAAAAAGCTCCATGTATACTTTCGAGCATAGATGATGCTTTCACTCCTAACAAACAAGTGAATCATATAAATGTAGTTGAAGAACATAGAATGATAATTAAGTCTCTGGCAAAAGTATCAATTGAAAAACTTAGCGCTGCTTTGGGCATGTCTGTTGATGCCATAAAAGATAAAGCTAATGTGATGAACGGCATAGATCCAAGTGTAATTGCGAAACTTTCTGATAAACCTATACCTAAGGCTACATTTGACGTTTTGAGGAAAATGAAGCCAATTCGCCAAATTGAAGCAGTCGGTACAATGATTAATTTTGATAATTATAGTAAAAAATTTGCAATGAGCATCTTGGATGCAACACCGGCATCGATGATAGTAAATAAAGGGAAAACACTCCCTATAAAAAGGACATAAAAAAAACCATACTTCGTCTGGAACAAGAAATGGCAACAACTTCGGAAGAAACGAAAAAGCTTCAAACCGAGTATGGTTCAGATATGTTGAAATTCGTTATAATCCAGTCATATATTAATAAATTACTTGGCAACTCTAAAGTTCTTCATTGGTTCTTAGAAAACGAGGTTGATTATCTTGATGAGTTAAAAAGAATTTCTAGAATAAATTCTTTGGATGATAAGACTCTTACTGAAAACAGCAAGTCATAGTCATGGTTTTATATAGCCTAAATAAACCAAGAAGTATACTTACACAACGACCTTAACGCCGAAGAAACTGTCAGATACGCCAGCAACCAAAGCATTACGTTTAGGTGTCAGTCATTGATACGAAGGGATAACTGCGTATCAGCGGCCGGACATTGAGTCGAATGAAGGCTGGTAGAGAGGGATAGTTCTGTGTCACCGGGAGATTAGTCAGAAACATCAGCGGTAGAACAGATGAACCAGCAATTGGTAGTGCACAGAAAACTCTCCAGTATTTAATTATTCAACTTAACACTAAAAAAATCACATAGTTAATATCATAATTTTTCTTTAGTCTGCGTATGCGAGAGATATTGTGGCTTTAACCGGGTATTAGGAGTCGTCTCAGATAAAAGATGTTCTTCGATTCGAATGGACTTGGTAATAGCAATAAGTAATCGTTAATACTGAAGGACGAAAGGCTACTTCAAAACAAAGTAACCTTTCCAATCTCCCCATATATGGGACAAGTGGTACATTAACTGCACATAGTGCAGGATACATATGACATAAAAATTTTTATTTATGGCATACATTATAAATAACTTGTATTTTATGAATGTCAATAGGTTTTTGTTTAATACTTTTAAAATAATTAATTGATTGTTTTTATTATAGCTTCGCTTGTACAAGCGAAGATCCTATTGTTCTTGAATGAATAATGCCAATTATAAGAGAAGCAAGGGCTAACCCTACGAAGCCGCTGCGCTTGCTTCTCCGGATTGCCCTTGCTTTTCTTCCCTTCGGTCAGAAAAGAAAATCATGCCGGAGCTACCTATCTGCAATGCTGCTCATACTACTGATACGTTTATACTGTGCACGTTCTTCTGCATGCTGTGTAAACTCACCATATAAGTTTCCCCGACATTATTGCGAACTTCAAACTAATATCTGAGACGCATGCCAAATCACAATCGATTAGAATATCAACCTGTGGTCGATTTAAACATTTTTTTATTTCTATTATTATATTCTAAAACTCGATAATTAACTCTTATATTCATAGAGAATGGCATTGCATTAGTCATATTAAAAAAATTAAAAATAAATTTGAAAAACAAAAATCCATCGATTATTGTTATTTTACATTATAAAAAAAGGAGAAATAACATGAACCAAAAATCACAAAATAATAATACCCTTAACCTTTTCAAAATAAAATCCCCTGCAGAGCTCAAAAAACTATTAAAGACAGGGATAGATATAAATACGCTCAATTCCTCGAACCAGAATGCTTTGTTCGGCTGCAGATACCCGGAACTTATGAAAGCAATGATTAGCTCCGGAATAAATATCAACCAGACTGACATACTGAATAAAAACGCACTTTTCTATACGCCCTCTCCTGAAACCCTGAGCGTGCTGGCTGAACATGAGATTGATATCAATCATACGGATAGCTTGGGCAGAAATGCGCTTTTCTACACCAGTGACGCTGAATCAGTTCAATTACTGGTAAAAAATGGTATCAGCATAAACCACTCTGAACTTGAAGATAAAAATGCGCTTTTCTTTGCAATCAACGAAAGCTCAGCCAGAGAACTCATCGACAGTGGTATTGATATTAACCACACTGACAGCTATGGAAGAAATGCCCTTTTCTACGTCTGTGAGGCTGACGTTAAGCGTCTGCTGATTAAGAAAGGTATCAATGTTAACCAAAGGGATATATATGGTCATAATTCCATTAACATTATCGGCATAGATGCTGACTTACTGGATGTTTATTTCGCTGCGGGCCTTGATCCTGACATACAGGATCGAAATGGGAACAGCTTAATTTTTCACCCTTATAAAAAACCAATCACGGACATTTTAATCAAAAATGGCTGTGATATAAACCAAGTTAATAACAATGGGGAAACCGTCTTTGAATACATACAGACCATGATATTCAGCAACTCTCAACTTGATCAGTGTCTCAGCGTGCTTACGCCTTTCATTAACCTGATTAAATCCAGACCATTAACTTTTAATCGTCTTACTTTTGGCTGCCTTGAGTTTATTAAAATATTGCAAAGTCAGAATATTGATTACAAAATTAATGAGCGGTGCGTAGTAAAATACCCTAACAAAGACATTAAAAAAATCATTACTGAAGCACAGAAAATCATTGATATCCGCCATGTCACTCTGTGTTCATGGTATGACACCCCGCTTGTCAGTTTAAAAAACAAGGAAATTATTAAATGGTTTATAAGAAACAATGTTAAGGTAAACATTAATGATATTGAAGAACAGGACATACGTACTGAAATCCTTGCCTATCTTGCACTGAGGGAAAATAAAGAACTCAAAACCGTTATTAATCCGAATATAAAACATGCTGCCAGTAAAAAAAGACTGTGATAATTACTTTCTCATAAACAGGTTTGATCCACTCGCGCTACTTACACAACGATATTATCTGCCTGGCAATCAGTAGGAGCGCTGTACAATGTGATAAAGCTGTCAGCGTCCCACTACACGACTACCTCATAATAAAGGTTGTGTGAAAGACAAGCCTTGAGCGCTGACAGAAATAAACAATACCGTAGTTGATGGCGTTAAATAAAAACGTCCGCCCGGAATAAATGAACTTTAGTTATGATTTAACAAGCCACTTGAGTCATGAGGAGCATGTCACTGCTCGCCAAGTGCTTCAACTGAGGCACGAGGATGAACATCTTATAAGGTGGAACCCCAAATTATTCTTAGTTGAAATAGAAAACTGGCTCAACTCATTTTCTTGGTAATCTTTGGTTATCGCGTGATATGGAAATACCAAGCAAGCCCGCCTGGTGTGCATACACCAGGCGGGCTTTATATATATTACCTCAGATTAAGGTGTGCCAATCAAGTTGCACATGGTCAGCACTGTACCAAGCAAGAAAATTCGTTTTGAATAATAGAATAGGAAGCAGTAAGTGCCGGTATAAATACCGACTGACCTGCGAAAAGCGTTATTTCATCACCGTTCGTATCACGTAGCGTTGTGATGCCGCTGAGTACAAGCAGAATTTGTGCGCTGTCGACGTCAACACGTTTTTGCTGGCAGTTTCCAATAACTGAAAAACAAAAATCCTCTACCGGTACAGAATAATGCTGTTCAGTTCCGGTATCATCTGGCAATAGTCTAAGTTCCTGTTCTTGTGTTTCCCTAAAAACAGTACATTTCACCAGTTCAGGAAGATTGATTTTCTTAGGCGTTAACCCTGCTCGTAGTACATTATCGGAGCAGGCCATCACTTCGACAGCAGTTCCATGCACATATGCGTGTAACGTTCCGGCACGTAAAAACATGGCTTCGCCTGGCGCAAGCGTAATGCAGTGCAGGAACAGCGGAGCCAGAATGCCGATATCGCCAGGGTAGTCGCGCATGAGACGAGTTATAAAACTCTGCAAATAGGTAAACCCGCCACTGTCGAGGCACGCCTGTAGCTGTGTCAGGACGTTCTCTTTTTCACGCTGAGTAAGTTGCATCAGGCTTACAAAGAAGTGTTTAAATCCTTCACCTGTCAGGTTTCCACGAAATTCAGCCAATGCGGGCATCAGTTCGGGCGCATTAAGACGAAGAAAATGATTCACGATTTCCTGAAAGGGACGAAAACCATTCATTGCCATAAAAGGTGTGATGGCATAAACCAGCTCAGGTTTGTGATTCGCATCGTTATAATCCTCTCCGACCCGGTTCCCTTGCTGTGCGTACCCTTCTTCTGCCTGACGTTTATCCGGATGAACCTGAATGGAAAGCGCGGTTTCAGCAGCCAGTATTTTTAGTAAATACGGTAGTTGGCCAAATCTATCCATCGCTCGCGCTCCCAAAACAGACTCAGGAGATTGCGCGATCGCGTCCAACAACGAAACAGAATCTGACCCGGTTTCTATTTCCGAACACCCTGCCGGATGCGCGCCCATCCACATCTCAGCCTGCGGTTGTTCATCAGGATTAGGTACCCCAAACAGCGTGTTTAGAGCCGTCCGACTACCCCAGGCATAATTTTTAATGCCGTTTCTCAGACGATAAAAAGAAGGTTTCATTTAACGCCCCTTCCAAATGTACCGGGGGTAAATCCGTTGCTTGCAGCCAGTTCAGCAAACCAGATGGCATTGCGTTTTATTTGCCGTTCTCCGGTTTCCAAATCCAGGCGCCAGAACCCGTATCGACGTTTAAAGCTATTTATCCATGACCAGTTATCGATAAACGTCCACTGATGTACACCAAAACAGTTTGCACCGTCGATAATGGCGTGATGGAGTTGTTCAAGGTGTTCTTCCATCAACTCGATGCGGAACATATCATCAATAACACCATCGGCCTGAACCGGGCCTTCCGACTGCACATCCATGGCGATGCCTATTTCAGCCAGATACCACTTAATATTTCCGTAATTATCGCGAATATTGCTGGCAATATCATAAATCGCCTGTGGAAAGATTTCGTTATTATCGCGATAAGGATTGAAGCGACCCTCAGGGTCAATATAGTTCTCGAAATAATATTCTGGCGTAAAGTAATCGAGCTCATACGGACATTCCCGTGCTTTAACTCGTCGCGGAACGTAATAATTAACGCCGAGGAAATCAACCTGCGAATCGGTAATCAAGTCTACATCTGCTTTTTTTATTTCAGGCAGACAATCGTGCATAGCCAGAATTTCACACAACTCCTTTGGGAACTCATGCTTAACCAGCGGATCAAGGAAACTGCGATTAAAAAGCAGATCAGCGTACCACGCAGCTTTTTTATCCTCCTCGCTGTCATTTCGGGTATACGAGGGTGTCAGGTTCAGGACGACGCCAATTTCCCCCGGCAGTTCCTGTTCACGATACACCTGCACCGCTTTCGCGTGGGCCAGCATAATATTGAACGCAACCTGTGCCGCAAGCTTACCGTCTTTTTTGCACGGGTAATGGAAGTCATAGAGATAACCGCCTTCAACCGGCACAATCGGCTCATTAAAGGTTATCCAGTATTTCACCTTATGGCCAAACAGTTCAAACGCTGTTCGAGCAAAGCGGGAAAAGAGTTCTGCTACGTATGACGACTCAAAACCCCCGTACTGTTTTTGTAACGCCTCCGGCATATCGAAATGGTAAAGATTAATCATCGGCTCGATACCGTTGGCGATCATCTCATCGAAGTAATCATGATAAAACTGGACGGCCTCTGCGTTCGGCGCACCCGTTTCAAAATCATCAATCAGCCGCGACCACTGAATTGAGGTACGAAACGAGTTGAACCCTGTTTGCTTCATCCGTTTCACGTCATCTTTGAATTTACTGTAGGTCTCGCAAACGCTCTGTGGACCAATTTGCTGATAGAACCGCTCCGGCTGCTCAGCAAACCAGCTGTCCCAGATGGAACGGTGTGCCTTACACGCAGATCCTTCGGTTTGCGGTCCAGATGCCGCAGCCCCCCAGAAAAAACCTTCGGGAAATTGATACCGGGTCATAACGCCTCCTTTGAGAAAAAAAGGGCTGCACCCAAGGGGCGCAGCCAAAACAACTACTCTGCAGTCACTTCAATGGATTTAATAAACATATAGCCCCAGTCACCGGACAACTTCCCGAACGTGATGGTGTTTTCCCCAGCGTTGAGAACGACCGGCACAATCATATCCTGTCCTTTCTCATCGGTTTGCGGGAATTCAATGCCAATCGGCGTGCCTTTATTCACCATGAATGAGTTTTTCTTACCGCCCCATTTGGCGTTGAACTTCACATGCAGGGCAAATTTCCCGGCCCATGGTGCATTCACTTGCCAGCTCACACTGTCGCCTTCATTAGCGAATGGGCCAAGGAAACCGTCATCACCGATAGCAAGCTGATTTTCATTGCTTTTCACTACATTCAGTTTTCCCTGTTTTACATCCATCGTCCCACCGCCAAAGTTGCAGTAATCCGCAGGGATTTTGCCCGCCGCTTCTTTAACAGAAACGTTCAGCGTTTTACTACTTTTCAGCAATCCATCGTCTGCGGTAAAGGTCAGTACATAGTCTCCAGGTGCCGAGAACCAGGCACGGGTATCGTCTTTTTCCGCGTCGCAGAAATGAACGTTCTTATCTCCCCCGTTACTCCAGCCAGTTTTCACCTGCCGGTCCGGCAGATTGTCATCCGTCCAGGCTCCGTGAAGCTGTACACCTTTATCCACTGTGGTGGTCAGCGCCTCACTCAGCGTGATTTGCGGCGCGAGATTTTTCTGCGTGTGCTTAATGCTAATGACGTTTGACGGGGAAGAGGCTCCACTTTCGTTCTTCGCGATCACGCGGTAGTAATAGGTTTTGCCGAGTTGCAGACTGCGGTAGTCGTCACGGAAGAGATCCATTTTGGCCGGATCCCATTCATTCACCCCGTCAGAGACATCGTGGCCAACAATGGTCCATGGCCCTTTTGCACTGGTTGCCCGCTCAATATCGTAAGTACGGCCTACCGGCGCACCCATCCAGTTGATGGCAAACGGAGAATCAGATGCCCGCAGCTTCGGGGCTTCCGGCACAGGCAGTGCAGGCGCTTTTTCAAGGCCCGCCATTTGCGCAGACGCATTACGGACCAGATCCACTACTTCCATTTCCTGATTTGCTTTCCCCTCGACAGGGAAGCCCGGCAGGTGATAGCTGTAATGACCGGTATACTCTTTGTGCCAGTAGAATCCGCCGTCATGGCGATGGCCGCGGAAGCCCCAGATAAAGCCGCCTGCCGCCTGCGCACCGTTCACCTCGGTATGCACGATAGACTGCATAATGCTATTAAGATCTTTATGGTCCAGCAGGCCAAACTCACCGACCAGATACACTTTTTTACCGCCAATCGCTTCCAGATCTTTACGCACCTGTTCAGGATGGTTGTTGTCAGCATTGGTGTAGTAGTGGTTGCTGATGATATCGACGTTCGGATCGCTCAGAGAGAAGTCGTTAATCTTCTTGTACGTCCCGTCAACAATAAGCTGATGCGGTGCCCATTTGCGGATCCACGCCGCCGTTTCTGTCAGAAATTCCGCGTTGGTATCTTCTAGTTCGTTGCCAGTTTCCCAAGCCATTATGGCTTTTTCATCATAGTAATGACGCCCAGTTACGGAGTTTGTGCGTGTAATAACCTGGCGAATCACATCCTGGTAAGCTTTGTAGGTCTTACTGTCGGTACGATAAAAATCTTCCGGCTTTTCACCATAAAACGCGGCGAGTTGTTCGCGGCCCCCCCACCACCACCAGTGGTCAATGAATGGCAGGATCAAGCGCAGCCCCTGCTTGTCTGCTTCGGCAATCATGTTGTCGTAGACTTTCATCGCCGTTTCATTCAGCCGTGGCATACCGTCTGGCGTGGCGGGTGCAAGAATATGAGTTTCACGGGCGCAGTCAGAATCATTCTCCTGCTGAACGGAAAGTACATATACGCGCTGGGCTTTCGCACCAGTTTTCACCATCGCCTTGATCCAGTTCTCCTGTTCTTCAGCGGTTGGCCATTTGAAATATTGCCCCCAACCGCGAGGATCTGCTTTACAAGTTCCGCGCGCGTCATCTTCAATTCGGTGCAATTCTGGCGCGTGGATCCCTGCAAAGCGGAAAACCTGATCGCCATCTTTTAGCTGAGCGCCGTCGCGGGTAATAAAATGTTCAAAATGGGATTGCTCCGCCGCCATTGCTCCAGCGCTGCCCAGCGCCGACAGCAGAGAAATCAGAAGCATTTTTTTCATCGGGATATGCATTGTTCTTCTCCTTAGAACCAGACTTCAGCCTGTACGCCAAAATTGAGCGTGTCGGTTTCACCACTACGGGAATAGCCACCCGCACTGATTGTGCCGGTACCCCAGTCGTAGCTACCATCGAGTGCATCAGAAACGCCTTTATCCCATTTCGCATAGGTCGCGAAGAAACGCAGTTGAGGGCGGCTCCAGAAACCCGAATCAAACGTCAGCGTTGGCGCTACGGTAATTTTCGTCAAACCGCCTTTTCCTTTACCGTTCGCTCCCATGTAGTTTTTATCATCGAGATATTCGTAACCCAGCTCATACTGCATGGCGAAGTTTTTGGTGATCTGATGGTAAGGGCGGATCCCGGCAACCCACATTGAGCGTCCCCAGCCGTCGTCATCGCTGGTCCACCAGCGGTAGTTTTTGTCTTTCTGGTAGAACGCGAAAGTCGACACTTCCAGATCGCCCATGCTGGCTAAGTTATCCAGCACGATACGCCAGGACTGCGTATCCTCCAGATTCGCCCATCCCCAGCCGTTTTTACCCAGTGAATCAGCGGCTGCCAGCCCTTTGCCATATTGCAGGGCAATACGCGAATAACCGCCGGTCAGGCCGTAAAAACCGTCGAAGTTATAAACCGCCGTGGCGCCGTAACCTTTCTGCGCCGCCGTAGGATGGTTTTCATTGCGGTTCATGCGATGGCCAATCAACTCCAGATCCAGCCCGGTTCCACCGATTTTCTTGAACCACAGGTTAAGGGAATAGTCATCCGGATACCCCTGATCGCCGCGATCAACCGGATAGGCTTTGGTTTCATCAGTTGGAGAGAAGGCATATATCCCGGCATCGAATTGCGCGAAGCCGAGATCCATCTTGTCGAAACCGCCGCCAGTCCCGTTGTACTGAATGTACTCCCAGTCAAACTGGTGGCTTGAGGTGTTGGAGCTGCTGTAGCGTTTACCGGCCCAGAACGTCATACCAGGGGCAAAATCGAGGTTGCTCAGTTCGGCAAAACCTTCGCGGAACTGCGTTTCTTTGCCGTCATCGTCAGTACAGTTCCAGTCGGCCGTACACTTGGTCTGATGCGTCAGGTTGGCCTGAATCCGCGCCACCGCCCCCGAATCCGACTTCAGCGTTACCGTCGGGATCAGTTCAATTTTCGTGTCTTCCTCGTTACCCAGTCGCCACTTGCCATCAGGCATCAGCCCTACGGAATTCACGCGGTTGCCGTCGGTATTTGCCAGGATCCCGGAACGCATGTAACCGTGCAGGGCAAAGTCATATTTCTCATCTGCGCTGGCATAGTCACTGATTACCGCAAGGGCGATTAAGGACAGAGGTATTGATTTAATTAACTTTTTCATAGGTTCCCTTAGATTTTTTTATTTTCACTGCTTTACGTCGCAGAGGAAATGTAAGGATCCCTGACGGAAATGTACATCCATAAATGGAAAGCGCTTTCCATTTTTACCGGATCAAATCACACTTCTGAGTTCAGATAGAATAAATTCGTGAAAGGAGTCACAAAAAAAGCAGCTTATCCATATTTCACAGATAAGCCGCTCGAAGGAGGGTTATTTTTCCAGGGCCATAAGCTGGCGTTCGTGAACTTTAAAGAAGGGGCGGTAGAGCATCCAGGCGTTGAAAATGGCAAACAGACACATGCACATATTTTTCCAGCTACCATTTGCCGACCACGCGGCCCCCAGCGGAGAAGGCATCGACCATGGGAGCATAGCCACCGCCCGATCAAGTACACCAAGTTGCGTGAGATACCAAGCAATACAGGCATTTATCAAGGGAACAAAGATAAATGGCAGCAAAAATACTGGGTTCATAATGATGGGAAAGCCGAACAATATCGGCTCGTTGATATTAAAAAGCGACGGCAACAGCCCTATTTTCCCAACACTTTTAAGCTGCCGCGACCGGCTGCGCATCGCCATAAATACCAGAGGCAGCGTGGAACCAATACCGCCAATCAGGAGATAAAAATCCCAGAAGCCTTGTAGATAAATATGTGGCAGTACAGCTTCGCCCATGGCAAGTGCCCGCTGGTTTTCAAACAGATAGGTTAACCAGAACGGGTTCATAATACCGGTGACAATCAATGCGCCGTGGATGCCAACGAACCACAAAAGGTTACAGATAAACAATGAGATAAGTACCGCGGTCAGAGTATCCGAGGCAACAATCAATGGCTGGAGGGCTTCGCTTATCAGCTGCGGGAGGATCCGCCCTGTAGCCTGTAGCATTAGCGCGTTCATCACGCTGATGGATAACATGATCACCAGTAGCGGAATTAATATCTGGAAGCCGTTTCGCGTCATCACAGGGACTTCTTCCGGCAGGCGGACACACCAGCCTCTATTATAGAAAAAACGAATAATTTCAATTGAGTAAGCACTTGAAATCAGTGCGGTAAACAGCCCCATTCCTCCCAGAAAAATGTTGGTTGCCCCATTATCGCGAAAACCAATAAACAGCAAAAACGAGAGGCATCCGGTCAACCCGCAGAGCCGTTCCGGGAGTTGGTACTGTTTGGCGAGACTGGCGCTGGCACCAAAGGCCACAATCAGAGCCACCAGTCCGAGCGTCAGTTCGAAAGTTGGCAACAACATTGGACGCAGTTGCAGGTAGAGTTGTCCAAAGAACGACGAACTGGAAATGGCTACTGGCGGAAACAGGAGCGGCACCATCAGACTACCGACAATTACAAAAGGCATCGCCAGGGAAAAACCGTCGCGCATCGCGGTAATATGCTGATTTCGCGTAATTATATTCGCGATGGGTGTTAAACGTTGCTCTATTAAATCCACAACAACATTCATCAAATGAATGTTCATAATTCAACCTTAGTCATTCATGAATAGCCGCGATGATCGCGCACATCACGACAAAGTGAAAGTCTCTCTCTGGTGATCATGGTCACAATTAGCTAATCCATTTATGGAAAGCGCTTTCCGTTTTGTTCCGTGATGATTATATTCCAGCCATCAGTTAACAGGAGTCGTTATGAAAAAAATCATGTTGTGTTGCTCTGCCGGGATGTCCACCAGTCTGCTGGTAAAAAAAATGGTTGAGGAAGCTCAAAAGCGTGGAATAGAAGCGGAAATCAAGGCCTTTGGCGTGGCCGAATTTGCCGAACAGGTTGGCCACTACCAGGTGGTGTTACTTGGCCCACAGGTCAAGTACATGCAGAGTGATCTGCAAAAACAAGCCGACAAATATGGGATCCGAGTCGAGCCGATCAACATGATGGACTACGGCATGCAAAAAGGCGGCGCCGTGCTCGATTTCGCACTCACCCTGATAGATAACAAATAATTAAGGGAAATCCCATGAGCTCTCTGTACTCAAAACTCATCAGCGTCATTGAACAAAAAATCACACCGATGGCAGGTGCTGTCGGTCAACAAAAGTATGTGACCTCAATCCGTGATGGTTTCATTACTGCTCTGCCCTTTATGATCGTGGGTTCGTTCATGCTGGTGTTTATTTTCCCACCGTTTTCGCCTGATACCACCTGGGGGTTTGCCCAAGCGTGGCTGAAATTCTCGCTGGATCACCGCGATGCGCTGATGCTGCCGTTTAACTTCAGCATGGGCATCATGACGCTCTTTATTTCGGTTGGGATCGCCGCAAGTCTGGCAAAACACCATGAGCTGGATCCGCTGACCGCCGGAATGCTGTCACTGATGGCCTTTTTGCTGGTCGCCGCACCGCTGAAAGACGGGCAGATCTCCACGGCCTATTTTTCCGGCCAGGGGATCTTCACTGCCATTCTGGTCGCCATCTATTCCACCGAACTGTATGCCTTCCTGAAACGGAAAAACATTACAATTCGCCTCCCGCCAGAAGTACCGACAGGCGTGGCACGCTCGTTTGAAATTCTGGTACCGGTTCTGGCCGTCGTCGTTACCCTGCACCCACTCAATCTTTTTATCGAATCACAACTGGGTATGATTATCCCGGAAGCGATTATGTCGCTGGTGAAACCACTGGTTGCCGCCTCTGATACCCTGCCTGCAGTGCTGCTCTCTGTGTTGGTGTGCCAAGTTCTCTGGTTCGCCGGGATCCACGGTGCACTAATCGTCACCGGCATAATGAACCCCTTCTGGATGGCAAACCTGTCAGTTAACCAGGCAGCAATGGCGGCGGGCTCAGCGATCCCTCACATCTACGTTCAGGGGTTCTGGGATCATTATCTGTTGATCGGCGGCGTCGGCTCCACACTGCCGCTCGCCTTCCTTTTACTGCGCAGCAAAGCCATCCATTTACGCACCATTGGCCGCATGGGCGTGGTACCGGGACTCTTTAACATTAATGAACCCATTTTATTCGGCGCGCCGATCATCATGAACCCGCTGTTTTTCCTGCCATTCGTATTAGTGCCGATGGTTAATGCCACGCTTGCCTGGTTTGCGCTGGATCTCGATTTAGTCAGCCGCGTGGTCTCAATGACGCCGTGGACTACACCAGCTCCTATCGGCGCGTCATGGGCCGCCAACTGGAGTTTCAGTCCGGTCATTTTGTGTCTGATGTGCATGGTGACATCCGCTGCGATGTACCTTCCGTTCCTGAAAGCCTACGAAAAACAGCTTCTGGAGCAAGAGAATGAAAACGCGGTTGAACACGCGCAAGATGCGGCGCAGTCCGCCTGACAGATGTAATCAGAGGTAATACATGGAATTAGAAGAACAAGTTATGGGCATCATCATCAATGCGGGCCAGTCGCGCAGCCTGTGTTATGAGGCGCTAGGTTGCGCCAAACGTGGTGACTTTGAAGCCGCAGATGAACGAATGAAAGAGGCGACGCACTATGCTCGCGAGGCGCATCTGGTGCAAACGCAGCTCATTGAAGCCGATGAAGGCGAAGGAAAAACCAAAATGACGCTGGTAATGGTTCACGCCCAGGATCACCTGATGACGTCCATTCTGGCCAAAGAGTTGGTGACTGAACTCATCGACATCTACCGCACCCGCCCGCAACAGGCATAACGATAACCAGGAGAGGCTTTGGCCTCTCTTTTTGACAGAGGGTTGTATGCACCATCTCGGACTGGATATTGGCGGCACAAAAATGGAAGCTGTGCTGCTCTCGCCGCAAGGGGATTGTCTCTGGCGTCAACGGCGCCCTACACAGAAGGAGAGCTATAATACATTTATGCTGCATCTTGTTGGCATGATTGAGGAAGCACGCTCAATCAGCCCAGTGCCATTCAGCGTAGGGATCGGGTTGCCGGGTGCCATCGACCCGCAAAGCGGGCTAATCAAAAACTGTAATTGTCTGGTGCTCAACGGCCACGATCTTAAAACCGATGTAGCTGCTCATATCCAGCAACCAGTGTGGATTGCCAATGACGCCGATTGTTTCACCCTCTCAGAAGCAGTGGACGGTGCGGGTGCAAAGGCGGATACCGTTTTTGGTGTGATTATAGGAACCGGCTGCGGCGGTGGGGTTGCCGTACACAAGCGCTTATTACAAGGCCCGAATGCCATTGCCGGTGAATGGGGGCACAACCCACTTCCAGGCTATACACCAGCGTATGACGGGCCTGAGCAGCCTTGTTATTGCGGTAATATTAACTGTATTGAAACCTTCATTTCCGGCACCGGGTTTGCCCGTCGTTTCCCGGCTGAATTGACATCACAGGAGATTATCGAAGCCGCCGAACAGGGAAACCCGCAAGCTCGTGCACACTGGCAGCATTTCATTGACGCGTTCGCCCGGAGCCTCGCGTCAGTCATCAATATTCTGGATCCTCAAGTAATTGTGCTAGGAGGCGGACTATCAAACATCAGCAGAATTTATCAGGAACTTCCGGACGCATTAGTGCCGTATATCTTTTCCAATTCCTGCCACACGCGCGTTGTTCCAGCCCGATTTGGCGATGCCAGTGGCGTACGCGGCGCGGCCTGGCTTCCTGGTCTTAATGCGTGGGAAACATGACGTTGACGACAGGCGAAGTGGCGATGTGGCGATTCTTCGGGAGGGTTATGTTAAGATGATGAAAACTCACCACGCAGAAAACACTATGCCAACGATGGATGATGTATCACGATTAGCCAATGTTTCCAGAGCAACGGTTTCCCGCGTGCTAACAGGCACGCGAGGCGTACGCGAAGAAAGCCGTGAAGCGGTTTTACGGGCGGTAGAAGAGCTGAATTACCGTCCAAGCTTTGCCGCGCAAAACCTGGCGAGTCAGTCATCAAGCTATATCGGTGTGGTACTTTCCTCACGTGATGAGAACAGTGGTGCTCGTTTACTTCCCGCACTGGCACGCGCCTTGAAATTGCTCAACAAAACGCTGATCGTCCAGTATGTAGATAACGCCATCGAACATGCTTCTTCGGTGGATGAACTACAGCGACAATGCGCTGCCGTTGTGGTGTTTGGCCCTATTACACCGGGAAGTGCCGATAACGTTATCTCATTTGATCGGCCAGTCGTAGACGCGAAAAGTCAGGGTTACGATTTCGCTTTTGCTGCTGAGAGCGCCTGCCGCTATATGATCGGTAAAGGCCACCGCAATATCGCGCTGGTTATTGATAATGATACGGACGACACCAGCAAGCGGATGATCGAAGGTTATCGAAACGTACTGCAAAATTACTCATTTCCGTTTAATCGCCAACTGGTGTTAACAGCCAATGAGGACGTTGAACGCGCACTGCTGACGTTGATAAACAGTCTGAGTAAGTTCTCCGCAATCGTAGTAAAACGCGATGCATACGCAGCAGAAGCAATGCGATTGTTCCGTGAATTCAATATATCCGTGCCGCAGGAAGTGTCACTGCTCAGCCTTGAAGACTCTCCGCTGGCCACACAGTTATACCCACAACTGACATGCATTTCCTGGCCGATGGAGCCCCTGCTGAACCAATGTGTACAGCGCATTAAGAGTCTGGTTGAAGGCCGTCCACTTCGCGAAACGGAACTACCACCGATCATTGGCAAACTCACCCCACGCCAGTCGGTGATGGAAGTGAGTTAACCATATTCTACATGGGAGTAATGTCATGAATGCAGTCCGACCGTTAAGTATCCTTACGCTGTTCTTCATTGTTTCCAACCCCGTTGTGGCGCAAGAGGCGAGCCTGCCTTTGAAAGAACAAGTCCATACAGATGAAGGTACGATTTGTGTTTATGAACTTGCGGAGCATCGCGAAAAGATTGTGCTTCCTACTGGGCAAGACTGTCCGCGAACTATACAAAATACCCATTGATTGCGGATAACAGTTTGTTCACTATGAATCGCCAAGGGTTTAACAGACATCTCAGAGCCATTTTAGCTCGCTTAAAGAACAGATGATTAATCCTGTGAGATATATGCGCTCTACAAATATAAATGAAGTTTTAAGCAGTCTATAAAATGGGAAAGGGGCGCAAGGCTCTTTCCCATTAAAATTACAATCTAAAACCTGATAGTTACCGGTTATTTTTTCATAAAACAAATCATCTTCGATAGCGCCCCTAATAAATAACTCTTTAAATGCCCCCTCCTCAACAATCGCAAAAAACAAAGAACTCATTTAAATACAAATAGCACTTTTTGCTAAACTTTCTTTTTCTTATACAAAACATCAAATTAAGTTAATTAAATAAAAAGAAAACGCTTGCGTGTTTTTATAATAATAAAAATAAAATTGATTTATATTTATTTAATAATATATATTCATTTCACCAAAAAATAAAGGAGAATAAAAATGAAAAAACAAAATTACCCAACACTGACAAACTACCTTGCCAAAACCAGAAAGAATGCAGATCTCTATAGATTATATAACCCACAATTTTCTGTATTCGGAAAACCAGTAAGTGAAGAGCAGGATTTTTACTTTTGCTACTTCTCCAGACATATGATTACTCATAGGAATATCTTAACTCTCTTTTCTATCCATACTTTTCTCTCTTACAACAGGAGCAAGAAAGAGACAATTAAATCATTTGTGCATTTTCTCAGAAACGCAAACCATGACACCTTCAACAATGCTTTCCAGTTTCGCGGGTGCAATATCATTTATCAAAATAAGAAAAGAGAAGTTAAAGAGATCTCATGGTTTTCACTCTCACGGATCTATGACGATATCGTAAAAATCAAAGAGTATGGTGCTAACAATGAAACTTATAACAAACTTGCAGGCTAAAAAGGAGATAACCATGACCAAACAAATGATAAACATATCAATCCAAAGTGAGACAAAAAAAGGAAATTATGAATTACATAAACTCAGGGATAAATATTGATACTTTTGATTACTGTGGTAGAAATGCCATTTTTTATTGCAACCAAGTAGACGCTGTAAAAGCAATGATTGCAGCAGGCATTGAATTAAACAGCATAGATAACAATGGTAAGTCGGTACTCGATTTGTCTGCGACCAATGGGGTACGGCCATATGATGTCATCGCCAATGCTCTTATGCGGTATGTTGATAAAATAGACGGCAACACTGTTTTAATCATACATGTATCATATCACTTTTAAGCCTGATTAATTTACTTCACCAGAGAGAGTTTAATGTCTTGATCGCTGAGCACTGTATACTCAGTTTATATGTAAAAGGCATGAAACCATTCTTTACTGAACTTAAGAAACTTGTCTGTATCAGGCATACTCAGTTTTATAATTTTTTTGTAATGAACACATTGGTATCTACACCGGCATTGAGAGAGTAAAATGGTTTATTCGAAATGGTATCCGAATGGACGACGAAATACTCAGACAGCGTTCCGACTCCGATAAGATTTTTTCTTATATCGCAGGAAGAGAGAAAAAAGACCTGCTAAAAGAAATGAAGCCAGAGATCCCCCGCGCACCTGTGCGAAAATGACTCTAAAACTCTGGAGTAAACAACCCTTTTCTTAGTCTGAAAGGTTTCAGTGAATGACCATTAATCTGATATGTCCTCGTGGGTATACTATTTGTCAAATGGTATACCTATTTCAACCCTGCTAATTAAATTATTTACCCTGTAACAACTTGACTTATTCACCTCATCGGTTATCTGTAGTAATAAACATGTAATAAAAGGATAACTATGAACAGTGACATGAGTAATGATGATGATATTACCAGAGTATCAAAACGCGGTAAATTCCATACTGACAAACTTCCTGAGAAGGAAATACGACATCACTGCATCAGTGTCAGATTAAATGAAGAAGAGTTAATTATTCTCGACAGTAAAAGAGGTCAGTATAAAAAAGGAGAATGGCTCAGGATGGCTTCCCTGAATAAGCTCCCGCCGGTTCTGCCAGAAATCAATCGTGAAGCATGGATTAAACTCGGCAGCCTTTCACAGGATTTAAACCGCCTGCTGAATCACCTCGACAGCAAAAGCCCTGACAGCGAACTGACCCGTACAGAACTCTTTGCCCTGCGCAGACAAATCAAAACTCTTCGGGATCACCTTATTCCCTCAACATTTCTGGAGCCAGACCGATGAAAGGCATGCAGAAAATAAAAAGGGGTAAACAGTTTGCAGGCGTGGTGCTTTACAGCCTCAAATCCGGCCCACACCACAACGTTATGCCTTATGTCATCGGTGGTAATATGACCGGAAGTTCGGTGGCTGAGCTTATCAGTGAGTTTGAAAGTTCTAAACAATTGCGTCCCGATGTCACCAAGCCCGTCTGGCATAATTCACTTCGCCTGCCAAAGGGAGAAACACTGTCAGCCAGACAGTGGGCGGCATTCGCTGACGATTATATGACCCGGATGGGGTTCACTGAAACTCACCTTCGCTGTTATATCCTTCACGACGATGCCGACGGGCAGCATATCCATATCATTGCAAGTCGCATTAACATGGTCGGTGGAAAGCTGTACCTGGGGAAAAATGAAAATCTTATCAGCACCCGCATTATCAGCGAGCTGGAGCGAATACACGGACTCACTGAAACAACACCTGCAACCAGTAGTCGCCCTCAGGCTAAAAGAAAACCCTCACGCAATGAGCTGATGATGGCAGAACGAACAGCAACTCCCTGCCCTAAGTCTCAGTTGCAGACCCTGATTGATAATGTCTTAACGCATCGTCCCGATTTACTGACTTTTATCGACATGCTGGAACGGAAAGGTGTGACCTGTAAACCCAATATCGCGTCGACCGGAAAAATGAATGGATTTTCATTTCAGTACCAGGGCATTGCCTTTAAAGCATCTCAGCTTGGAAAAAAGTATGGCTGGTCTTCTCTGCAAACGCAGATTGATTTTACACCAGAGCGACTGGCGTTACTGAAAAAAGAGCAACAGCAGTCTGCGCCAGTGCCAGTGCCATCATGCGAGCCTGAAGCACAGGTTGCAAACCGGGAAACGGTTCTGGAGAAAATCCTTCAACTTGAAGAAAAAATTCGCCTGGAAAGACATCAGGAAACAGTGAGAGTCATTCAACTCAGGAGCAAACTGCACAATACAGCTCGTCAGATACCCCGCCAGCGTCGGCTGTATTCGTGGCTTGCATTGCTTGGCCATATTGTGGCACTTCTCAGGCGCAGGGGTATATCACTGTTACATGCCACTGCACATCCTTTCCACCAAATCCTGCACCTGCATCTTCTGACACCCTGTCATTCCATGACAACAAATCCCATTAAAGAACAATTAGTTAATAATAAATCCCATCCTGCACTATAAGTGCATAGTCCATACTTTAGTGATAGTCAACAGAATATTGATCGTTTATATGGATCGATAATTTGGTTATGATAGCCACAACCTATCAACAGAGATCCATCGATCGGTACAAGCAATTTTACTAAAGCGGAGCATTCATCGAAAATGTTCAAAAATACATCACCTTAAATCAGGCCACGGAGTCATGATGGAAAATAAAACGATTAGCTGCCCCTTCTGCTTTACACAAAGCCCGCACGGCGTGCGGATTTGCAAAGGCTGCCATGCAAAAGTCGCCTACGGTGAGAGTCCGGTTAGTGTGGCATTCCTGTTTCAATTCGTAGCATTAGCTCTCGCCTGGTTAGTATTTTCATTGACTGGCAGCACTCCTGTCTCAGTCATTACGTTTTTTGCCAGCGCCATTATTCTTATCTGCATTATTAAAAAGAAATATGCAGACAGAGTTGTTTTTATACGGTGATATTAATTTCATACCACCGCAAACATAAAAAATTAATATGAGAGAACTTATAAACAGATTCATGATTTCTGTGTTTTTCATTTCTTCTTTACTTATTTCTGGCTGTTCAACATCAGGCAACCAGCATCTAAAAAAAGAAACATCACAAAGTCTGCAGTCGAAAATCATCAAAAATAAAACAACGAAATCAGAAATCATTACCGCATTCGGTCAGCCCGAAACCAAAACTACACTTGATAGTGGCAATGAAGAATGGACTTACTCGATGGACAACGATCAGTTTGATGCCACCACATTCATTCCCGTAATTGGACTGCTGACAGGGGGTTCACAGACGCAGGCCAAAACGCTGGAAATCGAATTTAAAGGTGAAACGGTCAGCAAGTGGACGTTCTCTGAAAACAGCAGCAAGATGAAAACCGGTCTTATTCAATAACGTACTCTACAGTCTGGGATTATTTTATGAAAACATATGCATTTACCACACTTATCGCGTCCATTTTTTTGCTGAGCGGCTGTACCGGTGAACCGTCTGAGCAGGATATTTACACTGCGATGAATAAGGTCGTGGAGCAGACGAATGCAATCGTTAAATCCATAGCGAGAAACGATATCACGCCTGACATGCTGCGGACGTTAAAATCAGTCAAAAAACACGACTGCGAAAAACTATCGGATAAAAGTTATAAATGCAATGTAACAGCTGTTGTCGATAACGAAAAACGCACAGCGGCTGTCACGCTGGTCAAAACGGATGATGGCTGGCAGGTCGTTGATAAGTAAGACCACAGTAAAACAGTCCCGCCAAGCAGGACACCAAGTCGGTGGCTCCTGCCTTTATAATGCCCGGTAATGTCTTGCGGGAAACGACTGCTTTTATGTCACTCTGCCATACTCTACCTTGTCCAGCGCATTACCTCTGCCTCACAGCCTTTTCCTGACCACGGTTCCTGGTGGTGTATAAGCCAGAGAACGTGCAATGCGTTTCTTTTCATACTGTGCCAGTAAATCAGCATAAATGTGCTCTGCTTCATCCAGATTGTCTGAAATATAATTCACGAGCGAATTCAGGCAATGCAGCAATGTGTCACTGTTTGCGAGTTGCCTGAGCAAAGGGGTCTTCAGGGTAGAAACGACACCCATAAACATCTGCATGATATTATCAACGTGATAACACGAATTGCGATATTGCGCCCGTGAATAAAAATACTTCAGATGGTATCCAGCGAAAAGCGCATAAAGTTTTCTGTAAAAATTATTGTTATTAACACTGTCGCGATAGTGTGTTATATATTTATCAACAACAAATATAAACTTTTCTTCTTGAGATGAAACACAAATATTACTCATAACCCTCTCCTTTTTTGTTTTTATAATTAAGTACTATCAGCTTTAAAATTTAAATCAATAAAAAATTGAAAATTATTTATTTTAAAATGACAACTATTTATTCTGTTAATACTGGAAACAGCTTTCGCTGCTGCAATGTTGAGTCCGGTCGATTGCATTACCGCTTCTTTCAAAAACCGGGTTGTTTCCAGATTTCAGATACCCCCCCTCAGGAATTTTTTTGAGAGAGTGCTACGCACTGGCTCACGCCCCCGACGACAGATATATGTTGATTATTTTTACCCGTCAGATGAAAACCCAACGTTTAATCCCTCTTGCAGCGCCGCTGAGTGCCCACAGCACTCACTCGCTGAAGCGGAAATGATTTTTCCGAAAGGGTCCCGGCGTGAGCCGTATTAAGTTAACGGGTAAATCATGTAGTCGGGTCCGCTCTTCCGCTAAACTCAGCTTTTTGACATTTTGCGCGAAGATTATTCATACTGACGGCTATCTGCCATGCTACGCGAAGCGTATTTCTACTGACAGTTAAACACTATAGAATGTTCTGAAGCCCAGTGGCGCAACACACAGGTGCGCAGGCTTCACTTAAGGAATAATACTACGAAGGAAAATCAGCAATGGCAGTGTTTATCAAACTGTGTACAAAGGAATTTTGTGTCAGTCTAAAGTAAAAATTTCGGTTTCTTGTTTCTTTATCACTCTTTTATCTTGCAAATCCACAACGAAAATTAATCAATTATATCAAAAAGTTAAGATGGCATCTGGTTATATCTTTCACAACCAAAAAATATTAATAATATAACAGGTGATGGTGAAATTTAGCACCCTTCGTAATAACTCTGACAACCATCAATATTCCACCCCAAAAAAAAACACAGAGTAATAAATATAATTTTTTTTGAATTTTTATTACTAACAATATTGACAAACAAATTTAATATGCCATATCTGTTATCACAATAATAAAAAAGGAGCCATTATGTCAAACACAAGTGTTATGTTAACTAAAGAACAAAAAGCAATTATTGCAGAAGCATTAAATGTTATGCCCGAAGATCTGGAAGAAATAAAAGTTAAAGCAAGTGCCTGTAAAAAGACATCCTTTCGTGACGATTTTTCGATGGTCTTTAAAGATAATACAGCCACACTCGCCAGAATGGTTCTGACACCGACGGCATTCAGAATTGTTATTTATCTCTTCTCAGTCATTGATTATGGGAATATTATCCCTGATTTTTCACAGTCACGTACTGCCAGAGAGTTAGGACTGAATAAATCTAATGTTTCACGTGCATTCAGAGAATTATTTGAGAGGAAAATACTGATCCGTAACGCTGAAGATGGTCAGGTTTACCTGAATTCTAATTTATGTGTAAAAGGCATTCCTCATCGTTTCAATGAAGATCTGATGGATAAATTCAGTAAATCCAGACTTGAGACTGAAGATTTTGCCACTTCATTCAACTTTTATCGCGCAGGGCGCAAAACAAAGCCTGTAAAAAAATCCAGAAACAGATATCCAACTGACGGTATTCCCTTTTAAAAGACATAACAGCGCTGGTGATTTTATGCCCCACGCCAGCGAAAAATTTAACAAAATAAAGGATATCTTTATGAAGAAAAGACTCCCTGCTTACCTTTACCAGTATAAATTATCAGATGAACAACGCAATCTGAACAATACTGCTCACAATGCATTTTGGCTTCTCACATTAATCGCATCATACACACCAGATAAAAGCACTGTTTACCTGATTTTTCACCGTGCAACATCCATCGCACAACAGGAAGAGATACATATCACACCAGCCCGATTTTATCAGGCCATCGATAAACTGATTAATACAAATATTATTATGCGTACTGAATTTAAATACCAGTAGCGTTTAAACCCTGAATTTTTCAGTTTTCATAAATAAAACAATTAGGAAAACATTAAAACTATCTTTCTCAAAGATACTTTCTATAGCAAAACCCGCATATCCATTATAAATTACTATCAAAAGTATATCCATTCATTTTTACATCCCATTACCAGTAGAGTTAAAATAAAAAGGTATAGACATATACTGTCTGTACCCATGATAATTCGTTGCAAATTTCACGAATTATTACATCTATTATTTTTTTCTGATAATTTTTTTCATTAATAATGTGCTCAATACATTTCTGCACTTCGTCATTAATGGAAACCTCAGCACCACCTACTTCAAGTATAGCATACAGCATAAAGATAAGGACACGATGAAACTCTATCTCTCCGACTGGATCCACATAATTACGATAACTTTCAATAGCCTCATAAAAACTATCCGGTGAGGTTACAAACGCAGATACAAAATCTTTATCTTCCGACACTCTGATTGAATTATTCATTTAAACTCTCCTGTACTTATTAATCTTGAATGTCATGGTAAAAAAGTCACCATGATTCTTACTACTAACTATTGCTAATACTGTCTAATACTAAAATTTGACCTGCTAATACTTATTAAGTATCAGGGGGGACTCTGCCCATTGCTGAATAGCACCATTTATTTTTAAACCCTGAATTTAACATTTTCATTATTAACTCCGTAATCAGGCTGCATTTTTACGTGAACGTTCAATTGCAGAAGCGATCCATTCATCAACTTCGCTTTCGACAAATGCAATTGCACGCGTGCCAATTTTTATCGGTTTTGGAAATAAGCCTTCACTAATCAAGCGATAAATCCATGCTTTGCCATAGCCGGTTCTGTTCATAACTTCTGGCAAGCGAATTAGGCGGGTATTTTGATTGTTCATTTTATTTTCCCTTTGTCGTTGTGATGGGATCACTATACGAACAGTTGGGAAAGGAAAGGAGCGAGCTTCCTAACTGCAGGGTTACGATCTGCCCTGCAGTAGTAGACTTCGGGAATTCGGGATCAGTTAGAATCAGAGAGTTTCATCACATCTGAAACTCTCATATTTTTAAGGTGGGGATTTCGGTTCATGAAAAAATTGAACTGCCTAATGAAGTCTATCGTTGCAGCTTTCATCGCAAGCGGTCGATCCGAGTCTTTAATGTGATATCCTAAACGGGTAGTTGTTTCTTCATCTTCATCAGTATAAAGAAGCCGGGAGAGGCGATCATCTGAGATTCTTAATCCTTTCCTTTTTGCCCAAAGTAAAATGTCCAGCATCGCAACCAACCTGTAATTTATGATTTTTTTAATGGTTCCATAGCCGAAACGAACGATACCGGTTTCATTAACTTCCACTCCTTTTACCGATCTCCATTGTGGCAGGGCCGCTTTTATCGATTCGGCTATTTCATCGTCAGTACCACTACCAAGATCGATTTCAAGCAACACCGTTTTCTCACATAAGGGGGACAAGAGTTGGGACACATAAGCTTCGTGATGAGGCGCATTAACACAATATTCATCGTTTCCTTCCTCCCAAGTGAAAAGATTCACACTAAGCGCCATCACACTAAGTTCAGCAAGCCTGGTGATATCCGTGATAAAAATGTGTGGAGGACTGTAGAGAGTATCGTTTACTGTTGGATAATCGAGTTGCTTCCCTTTGAAAAGATGGGGGTTCCCACTGAAAATTTCAGTCATGTACACCCATAGCCCTTTCTTTTCTTCGTCAGTAGGCCCTGGCTTGTACAGAAGTGCTCTTGCCCAAAGTTCGTGATACAAGGCATTTAAACTGATGTATTCGAGCTTGCGATAGTTATCTATGTCAAGCCAAGCTTTGATTTCTTTAGTATGCTCTGGTGACCAGTTATTCAAAATTCAAACCTCCCGCCTTCTTAAAGATTTAAGTCATACGAATTCAGTTCAGTTAGTTTGAAAAAACTACAGTATTCACTAATCGATGAAAAGCAGTTCCTGCCTGCAAGTTCACCTGTCAGAAGGAAGTTGAACGGAAAAATTTGTTATCTTTTAATGCACCTCGCCAGAGTGCACGCCCGGTTCTGAGGGAAGAGGCCGGGAAATAGTCCGACTACACTCTGCCTCTTACTCTGCTCTGGGCGCGAAAACACTGGGCGTATCTGCCGTTGTTCTCGACCTGTTCGTCAGAAAACCGGTGGGGGAGCAATGTCATTCTCACCTGACAGCAAACTCACCATCAAAGCACTGGAAATGGCCAGAAAGCGCCGGGGATCAACAACAGGAAACCTACTGCCTCCACCAACGACCTAATATTGATCCTGCTTGTTAACTCAGCAATAACACCGGATTTCCGTTTTTATTTCAGTCGATAGCTTTCTCCTTTTATTTGTACGACGTGTCAGTGATGTAAGGTCCGGTCCAACATTGCTGATGTAAGAACAGCATCTCCTGTGAAGGTTTGGTCCCATTGTCCGAATGGCAGGTTGCAGGCGTAAATTTACTGCATGTGTTTCTGATGTATCCAAGAGTGGTTTGTTAAAATTTTACTCCCTTAAATCAGAAACGCCTGTCCCCGCTGTTGCATTTCACAGAATTTCTGATATCTAATAAATTAAAACATTTTTTCATGGGGGTGTTTATGGACTTATTAAAGTACTTATCAGAAAAGGGATTAACCGAAAGGGCTCTCGACTTCGTCACATCACAATTATTCTTCAATGCAGAGTCGCCTGATAACCTAAAGTACGCTTTAAAAGCGGGTTATGATATTAATACTGTTGATAGTAGCGGCAACAATGCTATTTTTGGCTGCAGGACACTGGAAGCACTGGATTTTCTACTTAGCAATGAAGTCAATATACACCATATCAACAAGGAGGGACAAAATACGCTCTTTCATCAAAAAAATCCAGAAATTCTGAAGAAACTGATTGAACTGGGTTTAGACACCTCGCATACAGATACTAAGGGCTGTACCTGCATTTTTTCACATTACAGGGACCCTGAAGGACTACAAGTATTACTTAATGCAGGTTGTGATATAAATCACGTCGATAACAAAGAAATAAATATTCTCTTCCTGCCCCTCTCCCCGGAAGTTTTATCCATAGCAATAGATTCCGGATGTAATGTCAATCATATTAATCATGCAGGAAAAGGTTTTATTGAAGAGGAATATGACGATGAGTTGCACAATATTATTCTCCGCCATATTAATAAATTTGAAAGAAGAACGTTGCATGTAGATTTTTGCAATACCAACTCAGTATTATTTTTATATAAACTCTCTGAATTTGGATTCAAAATAGAGCTCAATAAAGACCGTTTCGTAATTAACAGTTACATTAGCGATTACAAAGATATTTTAAGCACTCTTGATTGTATCAGTGACATTCAAAATGTTAATTTCTATAATTATGACGATATTCCTCTTTACAAAGATATAGATAAGCGAATTGTAAAGTGGATGATAAGAAATAATTTCCTCATTGATCTTACAAAAATTTCTGATGATAAAAATCATGAACATATATTAAAATACAAAACCAGTTACGAGCAAAAAGAAATATCCAAGAATTTAAAACATGCTGCAAATAAAATTGCAAAAGTCAAAAACGGTGGAAGGCTGTGATATTTATTCGCAGAGTGTTGTCTGAACCACCGAATTGAAGGCGTTGAGGGTATCCAGATCCGTTGTTAAGTCTTTATACGTGTGGTCATACCTTTACCATTGATGGTGAAATATACAATTACCCTCCGAACATAAAGGGATGGGCATCATGACAAAACCCGGTGAAACAGATGATGATCTACTCACTCCAGACGAGGTATGCGAGCTCCTACGGATAACCCAAAAGACACTTTGTGAACGGTGCAATATGCACCGGTAACGCCAATTGCTGGCACCGTTCCGGTTTTCTGCGAAGGGGATGCGCTATGAACGGCGCAATCTGAAAGCGTTTATCGATAAATACCGCCGTTAGTATTAAATTTATTCTGGGGATGAGATTTTCCATCCCATAACTTCGAGTTCTCTACAAATGAATTGGTATGCAGGTAGTATCTCTTCCAGATTCGCATGTTTTTGTATGAAGATTGAAAAAGCCAGAACCGCACTCATTTTTTCTTTATAGAAAAAGTATTGTCTTAGTGGATGTTTATCTTCGCCATATGCTGGAAATTCGATCCCACTATACTCATCCCCCATATTTTTATAGAATTGGTCCAAGGTAAGATCATAGATCTTTGAATCAACCTCTACCCAAAAATGATGATATAGTCTATTACGAGTAGAGCCATGTACTACTTTTATGATATCGCGGGTAAAAAAGTGGCTAAGAAGCATCCCCAGAAATACAGATGCACCTTGGCAACAATTCTCAGGAAACATGCCGAAGAATGGCACACCCGACTCATCAAAATAATCGAAATTTTCTTCAAAGACACTCCGCAGGTCTTTGGCAAGCTTTGTAACTAATCCGTCCATGATTGTTTCTACTATAAAGAAGCCATGCATTTAACATGCATGGCTACGTGAACCTTAAGAATTAGAGCGCTTAGGTGGTCTCGTAAATTGTACCAAAGCTCCTTTATGTTCGTTAGCCTGCTCCTCACGCCGCTCGGCCAGCATAGATTTTAATTTTGCCAGATGCACAACAGCAGCCTTCTTGCCGGTCAGATAGCCCTCTGGTAAACCAACCATCATTTCGACATCGATAGCAGACAATCCCGCAAAGGCAGCAAGCCGTTCAACTGAAATAATTCCAGAAGACGCCAACAATTCAATAGTACGTTTCAACAAACGTGGTTTTTCAGGCTCACGATAATCATCTCCCGGCTCTGATTTCACTCCCCAACGTGCTGAACGGCGTTTATAAAGATTTTGTTTCTCTTCTTCAGTAATAATATTCAGCACATGCAAACGCATGATGCTTGCCGCGACAGAAATACCGTAGCGTTGTTTAATTAAAAGCAAGCTATCTAATGTGACCGGGGTTCTAATTTCTTCGGCAAACGTCTCGGCAGGAAGCAGCAGCGCCCCCGCAAATTTATGAGCCTGGCTTTCCTTCAGCTTATAACGTTCAGCTTCGAGTTCGTTGCCAACGTAGCGGTGAAGGATTAGATGTCCAATTTCGTGAGCAAGGTCAAATCTGCTGCGAAAAGCATTACCTTTATCCGAAGAAAGGAGAACAAAAGGAACACCTAGAGTCTCACTCCAGGCGGAAAGCCCTTCAATCTGCGCGACACCTGTTTCCTCTCTGACAACAATAATACCGTTACTCTCTGCGGCTAAAGTAAGATCCGGTATTTCCTTTGTACCAAGATTCCAAAGGGCACGGCACTCAGTAGCGGCATCTTCGATATCTGCATCACTAATTTCATCGATGTTTGTAAAACTACGGTGCGGTAATTTTAGCTCCGGCAGATCTACAAACTCAGTCAGCTTAGTAACGAACTCATTAGCCCAATGGATTCGAGTTTCTAACATTGCTCGTGCTGCTACATGAGCTGATGCATTACTTCTGAACAGGGGCTTTGACATACCCGGCAACAGAGGGCGCGTAAACCATTCAGGAGTAACATTTACGACTGTAGCCAAGCGTTCTAAGGCCTCGGATTCTGGAGCCTGCTGGCCAGAACGCCATTTACTGATGGTAGCTGGCGATACGCCAACCATCGTAGCTAATTGAGTTTGGGATAGCCGCCGGGCGGCTAGTACTTGCACTAACCTATCCGGTTGAAATTCAGCGATGCCTCGGCTCATACATCATCTTCCTCGGTTCCATCTTTTTTGATAATGCCCTTTTTGAGTGCAGAGAATGCATTATCTTCTTGGAATGGAACTACATCATATCGGGTTAAAAAAAGTTCAAGTGGCTCATGGAAAACCCAGCTCTTCCCGTCAGAACTTGGAACGACAAGCTCTATAGACATCGGGGCTTCGGGTTGATTCTGCAATGAACCGGAAAAACGGCATACTACGAACAGTGTAGCTTTCGGTACATCAGAACCATCGGAGAATAAATCCGGTTGCACCACTTTTTCCACAGAAACGTTTTCGGCAATGAGCTCTTGCTTACGTTTGCTGCGAAATAGTCTCTTCCACTGGTTATCATTGTAGCTTTCACGAACAATCGTGAAAATACCGCTATGGCCTTCTACAATACGGTTACCACGCAGCTTGCCGGGATTACAACCGTTGGCCTCAAACACCTCATAAATAGTTTCATTCAGGTTTAAATGACGATCATAACCAAGCGCGGTCGCTCTGTGGTCTAGCTTCTTCTTTTGCGCATAATCGTAAGAACGCTTTGATGCCGCGTAAATCGCGTCAGAAAGGGCCATGAAGAGTTGTTTTTGAACATGCTGAACAATGAGATCTGCCACTTTTGATTTTTTCACGACCATTTCCTATCACTGTCACTGATAGGCATGATTTTACACCAATATTTTTTCGCGTGTCCACAAAAAAACATCAAAAAATTTCCTTTACGCGGAAAATGACATTGATAATGGTATTTATTTTATCGACCCGAAAGTACCGAAGTTGTACTTTTGCTCTGAAATAAAGCGGTATAATAAGAGAATTGAGTCTATCCCGATGGGGAGAAAAGTGCTCACGCCTAGCAGCTTGCCTCACCTATTTTCTCAAGGCGGTGACGTGTAAGGCGAACATGCATGAGTGCTCTAGAAAACCTGTTGGAATACTATCCTCTGTCTCTTGCGGCTTAACTGCTCAACTGCGATGAGTTTGCTTTTCTTCCTCAGTTTGTCGATCCCCCCCGGATCCTGTCTGGCTGCAATTTCTTGTCTTGGGCAGTATCCAGAAGCTGGCTGGAATTGTTTCCCTGAGGTCAGTCGTGAAGGCATCAGGAACATTTGAAAACTGGCTAGGTAAACACCCAGGCGTTGTCATGATAAGCCTCGGTATCCGCAAGTTGTTTAGTGGGTCTGGTGTCGTATCGATATCTGCCAGTTAAGTTTTGCCGAAACGGTAAACCCAGTGTCCGCACCTAGCTCATAGCAGACATGACTATTCTGGCATGTTATTTTGAATTCACTTGGCGTGCTGGAACCATGTAACGTGCTGTGGTTATACTTTAAGGTTCCTTTTTGGAACCCACTACGAAATTAAATTAAACTAAAAAAATTAAATATCAATAGATTATAATTAAAAGCACAGAGACGCCAGCCCACCAAACACCGGTGAAAAGCCCTCAGCGCAAGCTGAGGGCTTTTTTGTATCGGACAAAATTAAAGTCCAGCAAACTAATGTAGTATAGAAGTTAATCAGAAACAGTTATAATTCAAGGAGTTTAGAGGAGATTGTCATAGCAAAACAACTCCACGCAATGCCTAAAAATCAAGCTAATGCCACATCATTGTGCCAAAAGATGTGGGCGGTAGCGTGCAAAACGACACGCGCTGGAGTGAAGCCGAAAACCTGCAGGGCCACCAGTTATCGAAATATCGGATCACCTATACCAAGACCAAAGGCAAGAAAAACTGTACCGATATCTCAGGATCTGTATAACGATCTCCACAAAAACAGAGGGAAGTTATTCACACCATGCAGAAAAGATTTTTGAGCATGCAGTTAAGCGGGCCGGTATTGTTCGGCCGGAGGGCCAATGCACTCACGTGCTGCGCCATACATTCGCCAGCCATTTTATGATGAACGGTGGAAACATCCTCGTTTTAGGGAACATCCTTGGTCACTCAGATATCAAGATGACCATGGTATACGCACATTTTTCTCCGGAACATCTTGAAGATGCTGTAACAAAAAATCCACAAAATAGTATAAATCACATATGAAAACATATCCCGACTATATATATATTTATATTTATGCAGCAATAATGGCATTAGTTTTAATAGTTTCTATTTTGAGGGGATGGTACAAGTTAGACAAAAAAAACCTATATCGTCAAAAATTATTTTGGTTATCTATATTTCTTCCAATTTTCTCATTCTTCTACTTTGGTTACTTTTCTTGGATTGGAAAAACGCCTATCCTTAACGCTCACGGATATTATAGGTTCTATGAAATTAGCAAATTCCCTTTATTGCTACTTGCAAGTTCAGTTCCACTCGCATCGATAGTAAATAATATTCATCGTACAATTCAAACCGAAGCACAAATACAAGCCGCCGAAAGTAAAAATGCTATTGACAGACATTTTTCTCATGAAAAAAACTTCATTGAAAAAATAAACCACTTAGCTACCTTTACAATTTTAAATCTATCCAACAACGATGGAAGTATCGTTTCATCCGCTGTGATTGATAATGAAAAAATAGCAACCACTGCTCAAGTAAAAATCACAAACCCATACTTACTTTACAAAAAAATATACCCCAACTCATCTACACACAACTTATCCGACTTTGAACCAAGCAGCAAGTTTCTAGAAGAAATAGAGACATTGCTTAGAGATATAGATAATGCCTTAAAACCTAGAAAGTTGAATCCAGAAAGAAAACCACTAGAGTACCTTCGAATTATAAACTCTGTTTCTAACAAAACAGCTATGATTTTCGAGAAGCTTTGTATTGATAGTATCATGAGAGCAAGATTTAAAATATCAATCAGAGATAATAGTATTATTACCTTTGCTCACGAAGAAAATGCATTTCTTGAATTTGTGGAAGCAAGCATTTACCTAACAAGAAAAATAAAATCTATAATTTATGGCTCCGAATTAGAATCGTATGAAAACATAATTAACTATATATACGAGACAGACTTTAGATTTCATTTTGATGAATATATTCAACTGGATTACCCGATTTATTCTCCACATTGGGATAAATATACAAGTCCTGACGTTACAAAAAAATCCAATGGTGAAAAAATGGCGACGAAGAAGTTAAACGACGTAAAAATATCTAAAACAGTCTAAAACCATCTTACTGATATTATTGATAATTCTTTTCTTTTTCTGGTTAAATAATAGTATGTAGGAATTTCGGACGCGGATTAAACTCCCGACAGCACCAAATTTCTCCATTGGTGATTACCAGAGTCATCCAATGAAGTCCTAAGAGCCCGCACGGCGCAAGCCCTGCGGGCTTTTTTGTGTCTGTTATTGCCCGAAGGCATCCAGCTAAATTCAGAGAAAATTGGTACACGTTTATGTACACGCTATATTGTGGTCCATTAAACGTGTACTAACTATGGAAGGAATCCACATATGGCGCGCATTACACGCCCCCTAACTAACAACGAGTTCATTAAAGCTAAGCCCCAAGAAAAAGAAACCATGGTCAGTTTTGAACGATATACTGACCTTTACTTGCGAAAAACGTCTTAGATTACAAACTCAAGGCACTAATACAGAGCAGAAGTTTTTCGGCTGCATTGCTGGCGGCATCCCAGATGTTAGCGATAAGAAGGGACTTAGTCAGAGTACTCTTTCAGCATGGCAAGAACCGCCCAACGTGCCGCATCGTCTGCGATATTGTCAGGCAAAGCATCAGCTCGCAGATTGATATAAGCATCAGCGGCCATTTTGATGGCCATGCTGACGGAGTCACAATCGTGCGTGGACAGCGTAGAAGTCAGCAGGCCATCAGGATCAATGCTGAGGAATTCGATGCGGCGAACCCCACGTTGCGGTAGATTTGCTCGACGGTACAGCATAGGTCCCAGCACTTGCTCCCGGAAGAATGCCAGCATGCCTATCGCTTCAAAGAGTTCTCCCCTTCCCAGTTTCACCACCGCGTAATGAAGCCAGATCCAGGCTCGGGACTCAAACCACTCCGGCGTCATGTTGGGCCACTGAGCACTAAATTTTGCCAGTTGTCGCTCCAGAGCAGTGCTATCACGGGTAAATAACACTGCTGGCTCCTCAACGCGTTTAGTGAGCATTTCCAGGGTGACAAATTTCAGATCGACATGAAGGAGTTCGGGGCCATACAGGCAGATAAGCAGACGAGGCTCTCCCACATGTTCCCCGGTGAAAGCATGGAGCAGGTGACCCAGTGTTCCGGCGAACACAATACGCTGAGCCATGATTTCGTCATAGTAGAGAGGGTCTACAACAACGACAAAATCCAGATCGGAGTATTTATCAAATCCGCCATGGATAATCGAGCCGCCAGCGAGAAGGGAATGAATTCGCGAATCAGACTGGAATTTAAGCTTGAGTTGCTCTGCAAAACTTCTGTGTAAATCGGGTAATGTACTTAGCATACTTTTTCCTGTTCACAAAAAATACAAAGCATTTCAGAATATCGAGTAATTTATATTCAGGCCAGATATTTTTGCAGGAATAGTCATGTCCTTCGAAGACGCTCACCTAGCCGCATGCCCACTATTGGTAGAGAGCGAAGTGCAGCGTTTAGTTGGGGGAACGTTTGATCATCTGCATTGGCAACGTCCTCAGATTCCATCAAATGGTGAAATCCTGCCCACCTATCAGTCGTATTGCTAGCACAGTTTTAGAACGTCCTGTCAGAACGAGTAGCGGATATGCAAGCCAGGATAAAATGTAGTTAGTCAAACCATCAACAAGTAATCTGCCAACACGGGAAAATACGCCATAAGAATTGCTACTTCATCGCGTCTATAAATGTTCAGGAGGGTTCAATGTCTTCATCTTTTCAACATCGTTTCATTCTTACAGGTGGCCCAGGGTCAGGCAAAAGCACGATAATTGATACCATTATAAAAAGAGGTTTTTGGTGTTCTAAAGAAGCCGGACGAGGTGTTATACAAGACCAGGTTAACATCGGCGGTGATGCATTGCCATGGGCCAATCAAACTGCGTTCGCAGAACTCATGCTATCCTGGGAAATGCGTTCATGGCACGAAGCAGAAGGGCAAACAAGACCTTGCTTCTTCGACCGTGGTGTTCCTGATGTTGTAGGTTATTTACGTCTTTCAGAGCTTACCATACCGAAGCATCTGGAAAACGCCATCGAGAGATTTCGCTATAACCGAACAGTATTTATTGCACCCCCCTGGCGTGACATATATGTACAGGATACCGAGCGCAAGCAATCTTTCGATGTCGCCGTCGCGACATATCACGCAATGGTGCAAACATACCGTATGTATGATTATCAGTTGATTGAATTGCCATGCGTTTCTGTTGAGGAGCGTGTGGATTTTATCCTTTCCAGGATAGTACACTGATAAAACAGCAACTACGCGTAATGGTGAATCACCCTGCCTGAATCGGCCATCGTGGCAAGAAAATACATTCTCTATGCGCGCTTGCAGACTGCAATGTATGTTTATATGAAAATCCGCAATGAGGGTTTAAATTTTATTTAAGAGGGAATAAATGCGTACTCGTCCATCCTCTCGATTGATAGTTCTTTCACCTGAAAATCACGTTCTGCTCTTTAGGTTCTGCCATAAAGATGATGCTCTGGATGGAAAAACTTACTGGGCAACGCCAGGGGGAGGACTTGAGCACAACGAGTCTTTTGAGCAGGCGGCGTTACGTGAATT
The DNA here is from genome assembly GCF_019584005.1 of Citrobacter sp. EC_71. Lineage (NCBI taxonomy): Bacteria > Pseudomonadati > Pseudomonadota > Gammaproteobacteria > Enterobacterales > Enterobacteriaceae > Citrobacter > Citrobacter sp. EC_71. The sequence goes on along the minus strand of NZ_VDAY01000019.1, from coordinate 1,730 downwards.
ATTTGAAGAAACGGGCCTGACAAGAAAAACGGCGGGACCACAAATAGCCTCCAGAACCTTTCCTATGATGTTGCCAAGTGGTGAGAACGTTCTCGCTGAAGAACATTTCTTTATTATTACTGCAGAAAAACCAGATATTGACCGATCAGGTTGGAGTAACAACGAAAAAGAAGTCATTCGCGAGCACTACTGGTGGAGCTTAGAAGAGCTCAAACAAACTAAAGAAATCATCTTCCCACTCGATTTGATAATTAACATACTTGAACTTAACTCTCTGAAACGGCTTTAGATGTCCACTTCTGGCACGAAGTGGACAAGTTACCTGAGCTGAAGGTCCGCTATGAGCGATCTGCGGACGTTTTAGACCTCATAACCTAACGCCTGTAATCTATCCCGCAGTATGCATCCTTTAAAGTGTGGGATTTCGTGTGCATAGCTACGTAACTGGTGAATGCTATTGGGCATTCGGGGATATTGCTGTCTTTAGGTCGATAGCAAGCATCTCTGCTCGCTGATTCAAAGCATCTAACATGAAATCTTTTTTATCTTTTACGGTAACTAGTGAATAGTACGGCTCACTATTCGTACAGGTTAAGCGTGATATTGTAAAGTCATCATGATGAGGTATTAATGCACGATAGTTTCCTTCAGAGATAAACATAAATCGAGCTTTAGGATGTTCGTTGAGCCACATATATTTATTCTTACAAAAGAAAGTGTCTCGTGTGTCATATTCCATGGCAAATCCGTAACCGAATTTGATGATGGAGAATGTCTGAACACTAAATGCAATATATGAAATGTAACCAATAAAAAATAATGGAGCAAAAACAGACATTGAATAGTTAATATCACAACAGGGTGTTGCCTTTACCTTTTTCACCTGTGGAATAATAAGGGTTAAATAAGGGGTGCACATAAAATAAATAGCATAGTAGAAAATAAATATAAAAAGCAAGGCCGTGACGGCTGTCATGAGTTTGTTAAATGTGGTGTCAAAAGGAATATCAAATGAGTTAGAGACTAGCGAGCGAGCAAGATAATATGAAATTAAAGTCACTATTACCCATGAATATTTAATCCCTAGTTTTACTTTTGCAATTATGTTTTTTTCTTTATTATCAAAAGATTTTAGGTGGGATAAAATTGTATATGCAATTAGTAAGGTGGTCATGATAATTAATGCATTTGGAATGATGAGACTGATATGATCAATAATCTTAAAGGAAATACATGTCAATAAGAACAATAACGACGAAAACAATGCTGCACTTTGCGTTTTCCTATGACTTTTTCGAAGGCGAGTAGCCAGCTGATTGGTCGATTTTTTGTTCCAATAATAATGTATAACTAGCCCGCTTAGGATAATCATCCCCAGCCAAATAACAATTGGGTATACAAGGCCTCTCTGAGGCATGATGACGAGTATTGCCATATAGAAGAATAAAAAATGGGTGATGCCAAGGTTTAATGATTTCCATATTTTTTTCATTGATGTTCTTTTTTATAATTAGTGATTCCATTAACAATATTATGTTTTTATAACAGATACCAACAACAATATGAAGATAATTTTGTGATCGCATAAACGAGAATAGATAATTGCACCGAATCTTCTAAATAGCTGCGCCTAATACCGCTACACTTTTGCCTGGCCATGTTTTCCTCCGGGGAATGGGCTGGCGGTTTCCATAAAATGGCGGACCTTTTTCAGTAACTGCCACATTGAG
>NZ_VDAY01000018.1:0-92509 GCF_019584005.1 Citrobacter sp. EC_71 | reverse complement strand
GCTCAATGTGGCAGTTACTGAAAAAGGTCCGCCATTTTATGGAAACCGCCAGCCCATTCCCCGGAGGAAAACATGGCCAGGCAAAAGTGTAGCGGTATTAGGCGCAGCTATTTAACACAGGGGGGTACGATGACAGCGAAACAGGTGATGTTTACGGAGCAGGTATCGCTGCCTGCTATTGGGCAGGGGACATGGTATATGGGCGAAGATCCTGGTCGACGCAAGGATGAAGTTGCCGCGTTACGAGCTGGGCTGGATCTGGGCCTGAGATTGATTGATACAGCCGAAATGTACGCAGATGGTGCAGCGGAAGAGGTTGTTGGCGAGGCGCTGGCCGGTCGGCGTGATAGCGCTTTCTTAGTCTCGAAGGTTTACCCATGGAATGCCGCGGGTCAGAAAGCGATCGCCGCTTGCGAAGCCAGTCTGCGTCGTCTGAAAACCGATTATTTGGACCTCTATTTGTTGCACTGGACGGGAGACTTTTCATTTGCTGACACCGTCGACGCTATGGAAATACTCATCGCGCAGGGGAAAATCCGCCGCTGGGGCGTCTCTAATCTCGATTACGATGATATGCAGGCATTATGGCAGGTTGCGGGTGGACGGCAGTGTGCAACTAATCAGGTGCTCTATCATTTAGCATCGCGCGGCATTGAATATGATTTACTGCCATGGTGCCAGCAACAGCAGATGCCGGTTATGGCCTACAGTCCGCTGGCTCAGGCAGGGCGGCTCCGGGGGAACTTGCTTTCTAACCCAGTGGTCAATGGCATTGCGCGCGCCCACAATGCCAGCGCTGCGCAGATTTTGCTGGCATGGGTTATTCGTCTTCCGGGGGTGATGGCCATTCCAAAAGCCGCAAACGTGGCGCATGTCGAACAGAACGCCGCGGCACTGGAGATAAGGCTCTCTGCCGATGAGCTGAAGCAGTTAGATAAGGCATATCCGGCGCCAAAAGGTAAAACGGCGCTGGATATGGCCTGATTTGCCGCATGGCGTGCTGAGTTGCTTGACGGCGCAAACACTATCAGGCAACTAACACGATCTTAGCGTTTAGCAACACGAATCGTTTGTGCCAGACGAGACGGTTTTTCTTCGGTGGTTTTCTGCGGTGCCGTGGCGTAAGCCGTTTCTACGCAAACAAACGTTTTGTAGCCGTCATCCGGCATGTCGCCCATGCTGACAGACAGCGCCGGGCCTGGGTTCCAGCCCACGACATTCAGATGGTGGTGGTGGATTACGTCAATATTGCGATTCAGCGCATCATCATGAATGACGCTGCATGCTTCCGGATTCAGATAGACACGATCGGTACGGTCCGGGAAGGTCTGGATACCATCAGCCAGTACGTCTTCTTTGGCATCATTCACTTTATCGATCAGACGATCGCCAAGACCGCTGACTTTCACTGCCGCAATATCACCCACATTGAAATAGGTATGCAGCGCGGAGGTGGTTTCAAACTCACCGTGCGCTTCCAGCTCCATCTCGCAGGTGGCGCCCACTTTGAACCGGGCCAGCAGACAGAACTCGTGCGGCCAAAGCTGACTCGTTTCAGTGCTACTTTGCAGTTCGAACGTCAGAACTACACCATTCTCGTCTTCGTTATGCGCTTTCAGCGTCCATGGCAGGTTACGGGCAAAACCATGAGACGGTAGGCCAGGCTGAGCGGCAGGGCCAAACCACGGCCAGCAAATCGGTACGCCGCCACGCAGCGCAACACCGGTTTTAAACGGCGTATTGTTACTTAACCACAGGACTTCTTCTTCACCGTTTGGTTTCCAGGAAAGAAGATGTGCGCCCTGCAGCGCAAAAGAGGCTTTAACCTGCGGGTGATCGACAACAATGACCTCAAGCTCATCAAGCTGACGGCGGGAGAGGACCGGGGCAATTTGTTCGACTACCGGAAGTGCAAAAATTTTATTAATCATTACGCAATCCTTTTTAACCCTAAATAATTCGGGTTGCAGGACGGCGGCAAGTGAACGACAAATTCGTCAGGAACGAATTTGAACAACCAAAGGTTGCCTTCGGTCAGGGACATGGATGTCCCTGATTCACCCCGATGAGCTTACTGTAGTAAGTGATTCGGGTGAGAGAGCGTAGCCAACACACCTGCAACTCGAAGTATGACGGGTATCTTCAGGCAAAAAAAAGAGCGACCATAGTCGCTCTTACAGATTACTGTTTCATCTCAACTTATTTGGAGATGTGAGCAATCAGATCCAGAACTTTGTTGGAGTAGCCGGTTTCGTTGTCGTACCAGGATACCAGTTTCACGAAGTTGTCGTTCAGTGCGATACCTGCTTTAGCATCGAACACGGAAGTGCAAACTTCACCGTTGAAATCGGTAGATACTACGTCGTCTTCGGTGTAACCCAGAACGCCTTTCATCGGGCCTTCGGAAGCAGCTTTGATTGCTTTCTTAATTTCTTCGTAAGAAGCAGCTTTTTCCAGACGAACGGTCAGATCAACAACGGATACGTTCGGGGTAGGAACGCGGAACGCCATACCAGTCAGTTTGCCGTTCAGTTCTGGCAGTACTTTACCTACAGCTTTAGCAGCACCGGTAGAGGACGGGATGATGTTCTGGGATGCGCCGCGGCCGCCGCGCCAGTCTTTGTGAGACGGGCCATCAACGGTTTTCTGAGTAGCGGTGGTCGCGTGAACAGTAGTCATCAGACCTTCGATGATGCCGAAGTTGTCGTTGATAACTTTAGCCAGCGGAGCCAGGCAGTTAGTGGTGCAGGAAGCGTTAGAAACGATGTCCTGACCTTCGTATTTGTCAAAGTTAGCGCCTTTAACAAACATCGGAGTGTTATCTTTGGACGGACCAGTCAGAACCACTTTTTTCGCGCCAGCAGTGATGTGCTTACGAGCGGTTTCATCTGTCAGGAACAGGCCAGTAGCTTCAGCTACTACGTCAACACCAACTTCGTCCCATTTCAGGTTAGCCGGATCACGTTCAGCGGTAACACGGATTTTTTTACCGTTTACGATCAGATGACCGTCTTTCACTTCAACGGTACCGTTGAAACGGCCGTGAGTGGAGTCATATTTCAGCATGTAAGCCATGTAGTCAGCGTCTAACAGGTCGTTGATTGCAACGATCTCGATGTCAGAGCGTTCTTGAGCAGCACGGAAAACAATGCGACCGATACGGCCAAAACCGTTGATACCTACTTTGATAGTCATATATTCCACCAGCTATTTGTTAGTGAATAAAAGGTTGCCTGTAAAATTACAAAAACCTTACGCAGCGTCAAGCGGAATCGTGTCAATCATTGCGACAAATCAATCTGCTGCCTAAGCTTTGCGCAACTGACTCGCCTCACTCTTCCTTTGGGCTTGAAACCACATGGGGTCGGCGGCCCGAATTTTAAAGGGCAATCAAGATAAAAACGTGATTATGATCACGAATTGCAGGCTGCCATTTCGCAAGGATCAAGTTTAGAACAAAAGTTCGCACTCCGGTGTTAATGTTTTGTTAGAATCTGTCTCGTGATGTGAGTTTAGATAAAGCGAGATGTGAGCAAATGGCTAATCAACCTTCTCCAGAAGAACTGAAAAAAAATTTAACAGAAATGCAGTTCTACGTGACGCAAAATCACGGGACAGAACCGCCATTTACCGGGCGTTTGCTGCATAACAAGCGTGACGGCATCTACCACTGTTTGATCTGCGATAAACCGCTATTTCGTTCCGAGACAAAATATGACTCTGGCTGCGGCTGGCCCAGCTTTTACGAGCCTGTGAGCGAAGAGGCTATCCGTTACATAAAAGATACCTCGCATGGTATGCAGCGCATTGAAATCCGCTGTGGGAATTGTGATGCGCACCTGGGACACGTCTTCCCGGATGGCCCAAAACCTACCGGTGAGCGCTACTGCGTTAACTCAGCCTCTTTGAACTTTACCGATGGCGAAAACGGTGAGCAAATTAAGGGTTGAAGAAACGATTCAGCAAATTATTCTACGGAGAGTGGATTTAACATGAATCTTGATGAGATGATCAACAGCATGACGCCGGAAGTTTATCAGCGCTTATCTACCGCCGTTGAACTCGGAAAATGGCCGGATGGCGTAGCGCTAACGGCGGAACAAAAAGAGAACAGCTTACAGCTGGTGATGTTATGGCAGGCGCGCAACAACGTTGATGCGCAGCATATGACGATTGATACCAACGGTGAGATGGTGATGAAGAGCAAGCAGCAGCTAAAAGTCGAATTTGGTATTACGCCTGAGCCTATAGCAACGTTCAAATCCTGAGAATCCTGGCCCGGCAGTCACGATGTCGGGCCCGCTGTCGCTGTTATTTTTTGTTCATCATCGCCTTCAGATCGGCAAATGGATTATATTTAGCTTCGCCGACAGCCTTCTGCGCATCTTCGCCGGCAACCACCGTTGAGCCATACTGATCCGCTTCTGTATATTTGGAATGTTCGTGATCGTGGCAATACAAGCACAACATTTCCCAGTTGCTACCATCTTCCGGGTTATTGGAGTGATCGTGATCGATATGGTGTACCGTCAACTCGCGCAAATTTGAATAGACAAACTCACGGGAACAGCGTCCGCAGACCCAGGGGAAGAGCTTAAGCGCTTTTTCCCGGTAACCAACTTCCAGACGGGCGTAATTTTTAGGGATAAAAGCCATAAAAGCTCATGCCTCCAATAGAAAATGAAGAGCTGCGCCAAAGGCTGGCGCAGCGGAATTCGGTAATCATAACCTATTGTGTCAGGCGTTGGGATCAGTGTTTGATGCCTAATGAATCAGCCAACTGCTTAGCCAGTTGATTGTTGTCATCCGCACCGTATTCCCAGAACATAGCGCCTCCCAGCCCCTTACTCTTGATGTAGTCGGCTTTGATCGCCACCGAGCGCGGGTTTTCATAGGAGAGGGCAAAGAGCGTTTTCCCGTCTGCTGACTGTACCGACAGCCACGGTACTTTCGCCTCATCATCCCAATGCTGGCTAAAGCGCTTCTGCGGATCGTTGATCAGCTTTGCCACGATATCGTTGTACTTCACATAGGTATCTTTGCTCAGATCGACGCCCAGTGATTTGAACAACGCAATTTGTGCTGCTTCGAAATAGGGTTGGGTGGCAGGATTCTTCTGCGCGTCAGGTTTGCTCCAGTCAATTCCCGGTTCAACAGCGCGTTTTGGCACGCGTCCATAAAAACCAATACCCAGATTCATCTGGCTCGGCTTTAACCCGGCGGCGAGATAGTTATTAACCACAAAGTCAGCACTGTACTTATCAGCGGCGGCGACCGTCGGCCATTTCGTCGAATCATACAGGTTTGAGTTGAAATATTGAGTGCCGTAGGCCATGTCATAGGTCATCAGATTGATATAGTCGAGTGATGGCGCAATGGCTTTCACATCCACCCAACTTTTCGGACTTTCCGCATTCGCGCCCACGGCAATGGTCAGTAGCTTTTTGTGCCCCAATGCTGCCCGAAGCTCTTTTAACAGCGCGGTAAAGTTAGCGCGGTCGGTTGGTTGGCTTTCGACCAGTCCCCAGGCGCCATTGACCGGATATTCCCAGTCGAGGTCGATGCCATCCAGACCGTATTTCTCAATGATCTCCTGCACAGACTGAATGAATACTGCACGTGTTTCTTTCGTCGCCGCCGCGCCTGAGAATCCACGCGCACCCCAGCCCCCAACAGAAAGCAGAACTTTCAGATTCGGGTTCTGCTTACGCAGTTCCGGGATTTTCTGCAAATCAGCCTGCACCTTCTCTGAAAGCCAAATCTGATGCAGCTTGCTGGCGTCTTTTAAGGCGGCATTGGTTTCGTCTTTTTCGTTGTTGTAGATCAGACCAAACGAATAGTTGAGGTGGGTTATCTGGCGCACATCCAGTTTATTGATATCGCCACCAGGACCGGCAGTGACATCGCCGCCACCATTAAAGTAACCAACTGACATCAGTGAATTGGCGGAAACAACGCTGGCGCAGAGCAGGGGGAATGCTGCCAACAAAGGCAATAGTTTCATCGGTGTTCCTCTTTGACATTTAAACAAGTAAACACGCCACGGAAATGGCGTGGCGAAAAAAACAGCTCTTGCAGATTAACAGTTCAATAACAGGAAAAATGCGAAGGGGTTCACGGCGTGCTGGAGAAGCGGTATACCAATGTGTTTAATCAACTTATTGAAGGTTTTACGCAATAGCAAATTGCTGCAACAGAGTTAAATGGTAATACTCGCGATGGAGTAATCAGTTTTCCTAACATCCGCACAAGTACGATATGGGGCCAGGTACATGATGAAAAAGCCTTGTACTCAATGGGCGGTGTATCAGGCCACGCTGGATTGTTTTCTAACACAAGCGATATGGCTGTGTTGATGCAGGTTATGCTGAATGGAGGCGGCTATGGCAACGTTAAATTGTTCGATAAGGCAACCGTCAGGGAGTTTACGCACAGTTCGCCAGAAGACGTTACGTTTGGTCTGGGGGGCGTGTAAACGGCAACTCATCGATGACGCCAACGTTTGGTGTGTTAGCCAGTTCGGAAACGTATGGTTATACCGGATGGACCGCAACGTTAACGTCGATCGATCCGGTAAACCATATGGCTATTGTGATTTTAGGTAACAGGCCACATTCGCCAGTTGCAGATCCTAAAGTGAATCCAAATGTTTTTGTGAGTGGGTTATTACCTGCTGCTACGTATGGCTGGATTGTTGATCAAATTTATGGGGCATTGAAATAAAATTAAAGAAGGGACTCTGATAAAGTCCCTTCTTTAAATTCACACTATATTTTCAATAAAAATCAAACCAGATATTAGTATAGTCAATATGAGCCAAGTGGCAGCTTCCACCCTAAAACCTGTAATCAGATAACCAGGTAGACTGCGAATAAATCTATATCCTTCCACGCTCATATCATGATTTGTAACACGATTATATGGAAATATTAAGCTACCCATTATAAAACCAATTTTTGCATAATATGCAGCCGGGGAACCAATCAAACTTGCCCCCCTTGCCATACGCGCAGTCAGAGGTAAATGGTCAAATTTTCCCTCATATAATTTCACGATTTTTTCATAGCTATCTTTATTAATTATATATGAAACAAATACTAATACAGAAAAACTAAATAAAATAGCCGTAATAAATAAAAATCTTATATTATCAAAGTTTTCTATCAAAAAGTTTTTCATATATTAGCATCCCTGATTCTTCATTAAACGTGTCGGGGGAATGGGTTAATTTATCAGGATTATTATCTATCGCATTATTAATAGTTTTTCCCCAAAACTCCCCCCATCCTTCACCTTCTTTCTCTGCTACTTTTCCAGCTACAATTCCCGTACCGATTCCTGTTACCAGGCATAGTCCCGCACCGATCGCACCTACTTCTGATGTGACAAGCCCCAATGCCCACATACAGATTGCCCTTGCTGCTGGTCCAGCGGCACCTCCCGCAGCAATACCCACTACCTGTTTAGCGCCAAATTTACTATACTCCGTTATTGCGGCTTTTCGACATTCGCTTTCTCGTCCCTTCGCGCATGCGTCATACACATTTGTTGTATAGCTGGCAAAGTCAAGGCCAATACCTACATAGCCTGTTGTTCTCATTATTTTCATCAGTTTGGCAGATTTTTCTATGTAGCTTGCATAACCTTCAATATCTTTCACACCTGTTTGATCCCACTTATGCATAATGGATTTGGTGGATAAACCCAATGCGTCTTTTATTTGTTCGTATTGTTTTAAATTCAATTGCTCTTTTGAAAATTTATTCAATATACCATCTAATTTTTTAAATAATCTTTCTCGCTGACCAAAAAATTCCTCTCCAGAAATGCGACCAGAATTTTGGTTATATGTTTTTTTATAAAGATCCTGAATTTCGTTTAGTATTTTATTTATTTCTTCATAATAACCTACGCCAGCATCCTTTATATAACCAAAAATATCCCCGCTTTGTCCTAAAGCATCGCTGTATATATTAGATGAAAATATCTCTATTGGGGTTCTGTTTTCATACAGTAATTTGGCTTCCTCAGTAGTCAGTGGTTCAAGTGCTTTATCAATTCTGTCCCTTGCTGTTTGTACTTCCGCAATTTTTTCAGGTGACTGGGATAGTGGATCAGCAACAACTAAAATTGAACCGGGCTTTTTCTTTTTTTCTGGATTCAACTGATGATATAACTCTTTTACTCCTGATGGTGGACTAACCATTAATTCACATTCATAAGATTTTGGTGTCGTCAATTCTGGTACTACACAAAAGCCCGGTTCAACTGATTGTCTCGACTTTGAAATTTGTCTTGTTGCGCGAACTGGTGGTGTTGAATTTTGAGGCCTGTTTGCTGCTTCATAGCTTGCTAAAATATAATCATCATATCTGTAGGTAATATTCAAATGGGGTATAAATCGACATTGGCAAGGACATGTACCTCTGCTGTGTGCTGAACCTGCCAGCAGGCATATGATTTCTGTCTCGTATTGAGACATATCACGACCCATTTTTAAGTAATGATTATATAATTCATTACTTATTCTGGTGCGGAATCGGAAATTAGATGTTCTATGCGAAAAAATATCTTCTTTTTCATTCTTAAGGATTATTCTTTTTCTCAGGTTTATCGTTCCCCCCGCGCTTCCGACAAATCTACTACGTTCATTTATGTTTTCAGAACCCCGAAGATAATCGGATTGACGCCTGTACAAAGATGTTTCTTCTTTGAGTCGCTTTATCCTTGATGATGGTGATTCTATTTTTCGACCCTCCGAATCAATATCACTATCCCAGGAACTTAGGCTTGTTCGACGAAATAAACCCTTCTCTCTTTCAATCCATGAACCTTTCGGTACGCCACCTTTTATTTTATATGTTCTGCCATTTACTCCACATACATACTCATCCATTTCATATGCTATTGCCATTCCTTCGACAGTATGGCACTCCTTACCCCTTAATATAAATCCACCACAACTCGTTTGATCTCCCGGCGATAATAAAAACCCTTCAGAACGTCTATCAAAAAAGCTCATAATTTAAGCTCTCACATATAGTATCAAAGTTTGATATCAGACTATTTTTATTACTTTTATTGTGATGTTAATCTCAAACTTCAAAAAAAACCTGAATCTTTAATATGAAGATTCAGGTTGTGAATATTACACAAGCGATTCATTCGCTCAATAATTTAAATCTCTCGTTCCTTCTCAATTATCAATTGAATCTCAGTAATCCCATCATTTGCTAGCAGTATATGCATTGCTTTCTCCCATTTTATTGTTGTCTCACGTTTTTCAACAATGTAATCGTATCTATCATAATGTTTCTTGCCTATGCTTTTATTTGCATGCTGATTAACAATATCTTTCTCATTCTGAGTAAAATGAAGCACTCCTGATAATATTTTAAAAGTTCTTCTTATATCACGCATTGAAAAAATTGACTCCAAATGTTTTTTGGCGAAGTTATTCAATGGTGCTGACCAATATGAAGATCTTAACCCAATTGTAGGCTTTAATGCACGATTAAGCGGATCTTTTTTTATTTTGGTATTATAGGCATTTAGTTGTTTTTCGTAATTTTTGTTCGGAAAAAAGAAATCACTATCAGGATATTTCTTCGCTTGTCCGTCCAATATTTTTTTAGCCGATTCGCAAATGTATACAACATTATTCCTATTTAATTTAGTAAATTCTTTCGAAATGGTTAGTTTATTATTATCAGTGTCATATAAGCTTTTTTTGCATGCGCTAGTTCAAAAGGTTGTTGACCACATGTGCAAATACCTTCGTTAGCAGTACTTCTCTGTCCCTATCTTCCTTTGTATACGATAAAAGCCGCAAATATCTCTCTTAATGTTCCATAGCTCATTTTCTTAACGAAATTTTCAGTTCTTCCTTTGTGCGTCATCCCTGCTAACTCAGCGTAGCGCTGGCTAGCCTGATCTAGAGTGTAATGAGGACAATCCCCCAATGTTATTAATTTACGTTTACCGTCTAACTGGAAGCGATAGACAAAAGATTTTCGCCCTGATGGAAAAAACTTGATCCCGAGACGCCCTGTTCCGCGAGTCCCATCTTTTCTAAAAACGTAGTAAGATTGGTCAGTAGCTTTAAGGTTTTTTATAACGCTATCGCTTAACCACATGTTGTTTCTCCTTTGCGTAACGATTGCATACAGTCTGCATAACATCGGATGATGTTGTGCGTGCTGTTACTGTAAAATCGTATGCACGTATTTGAGATTTCACAACTGTTAAATAAATCGTAAAATCATGGTGTTATGATTAATTTTGCGATTAAATTGTAGTCAATGATTTTGAATGATGTAGGCCTTGTACGGCCTACAAAATTGAGTAATTATGCCATTTGAGTGGGAATGATATGCAGTTTATGTCGCCATCAGGTAAAACATTAACGTTGGGTTTCCAGCCAGTCATCCAGCGTATACAAAGTCGCACCCGCCGCCGACATTTCCATAAAAGCGTTTGCGCTGTCCTGTGGGTGAATATTGACGCCACGACAACCGTCGGTGATGACGCTGACGGCGTAGCCCAGATCGAGCGCATCCAGAACGGTAAATTTGACGCAATAATCGGTAGCCAGACCCATGATAACAAGCTCGGCAACGCGATGTTCGAGCAGCCATGCGTTCAGTGCGGTTGCCTGACGACGACCATTATCAAAAAACGCACTATAACTGTCGACCAGCGGGTTTTCGCCCTTAGTGAACGTTTGCGCTATCGCGCGCTGGTTCAGCAGAGGATGCAGGGCAGCCCCTTCGCTGTTTTGCACACAATGATCGGGCCAGAACGTCTGCGGCAGGCCATCCAGTTGCCCCTGACTGTAAGGCGCGACCTGGTGCTGGCTGGCAAAACTACCATGATTAGCTGGATGCCAGTCCAGACTGGCGACGACGCTGTCACCGCGTGATGCACACCAGTCGATCATGCGGTTGGCAATATCGATTGTGCTGTCACCTTGCGGGACGGCGAGGGCGCCGCCAGCACAAAAGTCATTTTGTAAATCGACCAACAGTAAGGCTCGGGCCATGGCATAGACTCCTTTATTCGTCTGGGGTGAGCTCGCCACGCAGATTTTGCGACATTGCTTGACGAATGCTCTGCGTATCCAGCCCCTGACTCAGCAAATAGTGCAGTTTGGTGAGGGTTGCTTCGACCGTCATATCCGCGCCGCCGATAACGCCAGCATGCGCCAGCGCGTTCCCCGTCGCATAACCGCCCATGTTCACCTTGCCAGACATACACTGCGTAAGGTTAACCACCACGATGCCGCGTGAGCTGGCATCTTCTAGCTCTTGCAGAAACTCTTTATTTTGTGGCGCATTGCCCACGCCGTAAGAGCGCAAAATTAACGCTTTAACCGGCTGGCGCAAGAAGTTGCGTACCACATCGGCAGAGATCCCAGGATAAATGGTGACCACGCCAATCGGTTGGGGCGTGATAGGGTGAACAATCAACTCGCCCGTACCGTGGGGCGCTGGTGGTGTTCCCAGTCGACGGATATGGATCCCGGCTTCCAGTAATGGGGCAAGATTGGGTGAGGCAAAGGCGTCAAAACCATCAGCGTGCGCTTTGGTGGTACGGTTGCCGCGAAACAGTCGATTATTGAAGAACAGGGTCACTTCGTTGATCGGATAATTCGCTGCAACGTAGAGCGCATTCAGCAAATTAATTTGTCCATCGGAGCGTAATTCTGCCAGCGGAATTTGTGACCCTGTCACAATGACCGGTTTACCGAGATTCTCCAGCATGAAAGAGAGCGCCGAAGCGGTAAACGCCATGGTGTCTGTACCGTGCAGAATGACAAAACCATCGTAATCGTCGTAGTGCGCTTTAATGTCTTCCGCAATATGCTGCCAGTCTTCTGGCGTCATGTCGGAGGAATCCATCAGCGGGACGTATTCGTGGATGGTAAAGTCAGGCATCTCTGGGCGGTGGAATTCAGGCATCAGTGCCAGCTGACGCTGGAGATGGCCGGACACAGGAATATAACCCTGTTCTGAGCGCTGCATACCAATGGTACCGCCGGTATAGGCAACGTAAATCGATTTCTTTTGCATGGGCGTCACAGATTAAGTTGTGCATAAACAGGCGCAGTATAAAGTCCCTCCTGAAAAAAGACAGCGCAAATGACGCATACCGGTTGTCTGATCAATATGTCATTTACGTTCAGTGCGTTGTCCCGATTATACAGTGTGGTTCTCCCCCCTCAGTCCTACAGTATCGACCTTCTTTTACGCGTACTTTTACGGATCGAGAAATGATCAGAAAGAGAATTGATAATGCCGCTATTTTGCTGATGGTGGTGATTTGCGGTGTCTGGGGTAGTCAACAGGTTGCGATTAAATCTGCGGCTGATGATATGTCGCCGTTTCTTCAGGTGGGCTTTCGTTCTGCAATCGCCGCGCTGCTGATTGGACTGCTTTTTCACCGCCGGGATAATATATTTGGCCGCCTGCGTGAGCGCAGTATTGCCAGAATGGGTACTATCGTTGGGCTGCTTTTTGCGCTTGAGTTCGTGTTGGTTTCTGTCGGAATAACGCTGACGACTGCTTCTCATATGGCGCTTTATCTGTACACCGCGCCGTTGTTTTCCGCTGTCGGGTTACATATTATTTTGCCTGAGGAACGCCTGAGTCGCCTGCAGTGGTGCGGGCTGGGCATCGCCTTTTTCGGGATTGCCGTCGCCGTGATGTGGGTTGCGCATGACGGGAATACGCAGTGGAGTCTGGCAGGCGATTTGTGCGGGCTGTTTGCGGGCATTGCCTGGGGAACGTCCAGCGTCGTGATTCGCTGCAGTCGTCTCGCCACCATTCCTTCATCGTGTACGTTGTTTTATCAACTCGCTATCACCGGTATTGTGTTATTGCTTATTGCTTATTGCTTATTGGTTTGATGCTGGGTGAAACGACGATACTTATGACCTCGACATTGATTGCTAGTCTGACTTTCCAGACGCTGGTCGTCGCATTTTCAAGCTATCTAATCTGGTTTACTCTGCTGCGTAATTATCATGTTGCTTCGCTGGGAACGCTGGTTCTGATGACGCCTGCGATGGGGATTATCGCCGGCGTGATGTTTCTGGGAGAATCTCTACAGCCTGCGTTTATCGTAGGGGCGCTGTTGATACTGACAGGATTGCTTTGTGTTTCATTACCGTCCCGGGCAATTTTGCGCCATCGCCCGGGTTTAAACCGGAGCCTGAAGTGAAGAAATACAACATTACGTTGCCCCCAGGTGGAAAAGCAGATCGCGATATTATCACCGCCATTGATGCGAACCAGACAGCGATGCCCCTCAGGCCGCAATTAAATGTCGGGATTGTACTGTGGCCTGAATTTCCTTTACTGGCACTGGCGGGGTTGACGGATGCGCTGCGTCACGCGGCGGATATGGGGGATGACAGCCAGAAGATCCGCTGTTCCTGGCGTCTGATGAGCGCTACGCCAGAACAGCCTGTTTTAAGCAGTTCGGGCATGGCGATGATGCCGGATAGCGCATTTGTTGCCCCGGAGCAGTTCGATTATATCGTGGTGATCGGTGGGCTATTGCGCAGTATGGCAAAAGCGGACCCTGCCGCGCGGCGTTACCTGCATCTTGCCCGTCAGCGGAATATCCCGCTGGTCGGTGTTTGTACGGGCAGCTTTGTTCTGGCGCAGGAGGGTTTTCTACAGGGATTAACTGCGGCGGTCCATCCCTGGCATCTGAACGATTTTAAGGCGCAATTTCCTCTGTTGACCGCCCGAACCGGCGTCGATTTCCATGAAGAAAAGGGGATACTGACTTGCCCGGGCGGTATCTCAACGATCGGGCTGGCGACGGAGCTTATTCGTCGGCACTGTGGCCCCGATAGAGCCACAAAAGCCATTTTCCAGATGTCAGTGCCTAACCGAATAGACGGCACTTCCGTGGCGGTTTCCAGAGCGATAGGCTTTACGCATGTGAGCGATAGCCGCTTACGTAAGGCCGTATTTTTGATTGAGAAAGGGTTGGTTAAACCTATCTCAACCCAATGGCTTGCCTCAGAAGTCAATCTGAGTCCACGGCAGTTGACCCGGTTGTTTAATGCTGAGTTCTCTCAGTCACCGGGGGAGTTTATCCGTAGCGCCCGATTGCGCTATGCCCATTGGCTGTTGATAAATTCTGGAGAGAGCGTAACGGAGATTGCGCTGCGTCTGGGGTTTAGCGACTGCGCGCACTTTATTCGCATGTTTAGTCGGGAATTTGGCTGTACGCCTGGGGACTGTCGGAATACCCGAATCAATGCTGCCCCATCCGGGGCAGCATTTGACAGTTAACGAACGTTGGCGCAGGTCAGGCAAAACGCATAGCGGTTTTGCGGATCGTTAAACGCGGCCAGCTTATCGGTTTCAGCTTTTACCGTACTTGCCGCAGAAGCCAGCGGAGCCGGAAGCATTGCCTGAATGGCGGCGGGCAGCATGGCGCGAACCGAACCTGACATACTGTCCATGACCATATCCACGAATGTGGGTTCGTCCTGGTAATACTCAATGTGCCATTGTTTCAGTTTGGCCAGTTCAGCCGCTTTCGCGACGGCGTCGTCAAAATCACCCAGACTGTCGACCAGACCGTTGGCTTTCGCATCCTGGCCGGTCCAGACGTGGCCTTGAGCGATTTTGTCAATCTGCTCTGGCGTTGTCTTACGTGCATCCGCGACCAGTGTGATAAAGCGCTTATAGCCGTTCTCGATGCTCAGCTGCATCATTTGCTGCACTTCAGGCGGTAACGCTTTGGTGATGGAAATGTCCGCCAGCGGGGAAGTGGCTACGCCGTCGGTATGTACGCCAATGGAATCCAGACTGTTCTCCACGGTGTTAATCACACCAAAGATCCCGATTGAACCGGTCAGCGTGCTGGGGTTAGCCACAATGTAACTGGCTGGCGTGGAGATCCAGTACCCGCCTGATGCCGCCATGCCGCCCATCGACACGACGACCGGTTTGCCCGCCGCTTTAGCCGCAGCCAGTTCAGCGCGGATCACTTCAGAGGCGCTGACACTGCCGCCAGGACTGTTCACTCGCAAAACAATGGCTTTTACCTTCGGATCAAGACGCGCTTCGCGGATCTGTGCGGCAGTGGTGTCGCCGCCCACATTCCCTGGGGTTTCTTCACCGTCCATAATCGCGCCATTCGCGAAGATGACGCCAATGCTCTCACCGGTATCCGCCGGGGTTTTCAGTGAGTAATCGTAGTAGCTGACGGCGCGGAAGTTTTTATCCGCTTTGCTCCAGCCGAACTGTTTGGTCAGTATTTTTTCGACTTCGGCACTGGAGGCAAGAGCATCCACCAGTTTGTTGTCGAGCGCGTATTTTGCGGTATCACCCTCGACTTTTGTCAAACCGTCCAACATCGCCTGCGCGCCGGGGAACACCTGCTGGGCTGGGATCTGACGGTTTGCGGCTACTGTATCGAGATAGTTCTGCCACAGCTCGCCGATCCAGCGGCTATCGGCCTCGCGCGCGGCAGGGGACATATCATCGCGGATGAAGGGTTCTACCGCAGACTTATAGGTACCGACGCGGAACACGTGCGTTGAGACTTTCAGTTTATCCAGCAGGGACTTGTAGTACAGACCGTTAGTGGCAAAACCATGCAGATCAACGGACCCCTGTGGGGAAAGGTAAATTTTGTTGGCAAAACTGGCGAGGTAATATTGCCCCTGGCTGAAGTTATCGCCCACGGCAAAGACCGGTTTGCCGCTGTCGCGGAATTCCCGCAGCGCTTTACCGATGTACTGCATTGAAGGCTGGTCGGCCCCGGCAAAGTTTTTCAAATCCATCACGATGCCGGTGATGTTGCGGTCATCTTTCGCCTGGCGAATGGTATTCACGATATCAAACAGGGAGTTTTCCTGCAGTCGGTCAGAACTGGCGCCAAACAGTTGACGGCCAATGACGCTCAAGCGGCTGGTGCTCGAAGGTTTGTCGACAATCACGCCCGAGATATCCAGCAGCAGTGCGCCACGTTCAGCATGTTCACTGGTGTTGCTGCTACTGACCTGCATCCAGATCCCCACGCCAACCAGCACCAAAAAGATAAAGAACAGGTTAAGCACTAATTCACGGACGAAATTGAGTAATCGCCATGTCCATTTAAAAAATCCGGCAATAAATCGCCACAGGGTTCGCATGTATTCTCCCTACCGATTAACAACACGCCACCCGGTTATCCCGAAAAAGGCGTTAAGATGTGGCTATCGTAATGACCCGACGGGCACTTGTCAGCAGGAATCACCGCCTGTGCTGTAACAAAATCCGCTCACGTGTTAATTTTGTGAATAAATCTCATTGTTGGAGTTAAACAAATGGATGCACTCGAATTACTCATCACCCGTCGTAGCGCTTCTCGTCTTGTCGAACCGGCACCGGCGGGAGAGCAACTGCAAAACATTCTGCGGGCGGGAATGCGCGCGCCAGACCACAAAACGCTGCAACCGTGGCAATTCTTTGTCATTGAGGGTGAAGGGCGCGAACGCTTTAGCGCCGTGCTTGAAAAAGGCGCTATTGCCGCAGGCAGCGACGAGAAAGCTCAGGAAAAAGCGCGGACGGCGCCGTTTCGCGCCCCGCTGATCATTACCGTCGTCGCGAAATGTGAAGAAAACGACAAGGTTCCGCTGTGGGAACAGGAAATGTCTGCCGGTTGCGCGGTAATGGCCATGCAGATGGCCGCTGTTGCCCAGGGCTTTGGCGGCATATGGCGTAGCGGCGCATTAACGGAAAGCGCGGAAGTGCGCGAAGCGTTTGACTGCCGCCCGCAGGATAAGATCGTCGGTTTTCTCTATTTGGGTACGCCGCAGCTAAAAGCGTCCACGACCATTAACCTGGCCGATCCGAGCGCTTTTGTTCGTTATTTCTGATATCAACGGCAAAACTGTCTGGATTATGAGCAAAGACACCTGAATTCAGACAGTCACTCTTACCACATCATGGAATGAGCGCTACCATATCCGAATTGCAATGACAGGAGATGTCCATGAGCGAGCAAGCTATTCGTTTAACGCAATACAGCCACGGAGCCGGTTGCGGTTGTAAAATTTCCCCTAAAGTGCTGGAAACCATCCTGCACAGCGAGCAGGCGAAGTTCGTTGATCCAAACTTACTCGTGGGTAATGAAACCCGCGATGACGCAGCTGTCTACGATTTGGGTAATGGCACCAGCGTTATCAGCACTACCGATTTCTTTATGCCGATTGTCGATAATCCGTTTGATTTTGGCCGTATTGCCGCCACCAACGCCATCAGCGATATTTTTGCTATGGGCGGCAAACCGATTATGGCAATTGCTATTCTGGGCTGGCCGCTTGATAAGCTGGCGCCGGAAATCGCCCGCGAAGTGACCGAAGGCGGACGCTTTGCCTGCCGTCAGGCGGGTATCGCGCTGGCGGGCGGTCACTCTATCGATGCCCCGGAGCCTATCTTCGGTCTTGCGGTTACCGGCGTTGTACCGACTGAACGCGTGAAGAAAAACAGTACTGCCGAGGCGGGATGCAAGCTGTTCCTGACCAAACCTTTGGGCATTGGCGTCCTGACTACCGCAGAGAAAAAATCGCTGCTGAAGGACGAACATATTGGGCTGGCGACGGAAGTGATGTGTCGGATGAACATTGCCGGTGCGGCATTTGCCGATATCGAGGGCGTGAAAGCCATGACCGACGTTACCGGTTTTGGTCTGCTGGGACATCTGAGCGAGATGTGTCAGGGCGCAGGCGTTCAGGCGCAGATTGTCTACCAGGATATTCCTAAGCTTCCTGGCGTTGAAGAGTACATCGCGCAGGGCGCGGTGCCGGGCGGTACCCAGCGTAACTTTGCCAGCTACGGACACCTGATGGGTGAAATGCCGCAGCCGGTTCGCGACCTGCTCTGCGATCCGCAAACTTCCGGCGGTTTGCTGCTGGCGGTAACGCCGGAAGCGGAAGCCGAAGTGAAAGCGGCAGCGGCGCAGTTTGGTATCGATCTCACTGCGATTGGTGAGTTAGTGGAAGCTCGTGGCGGTCGCGCCATGGTTGAGATCCGTTAACTCGATGCGGTTGTTTATTGCCGAAAAACCGAGTCTGGCGCGCGCTATCGCCGATGTGCTGCCAAAGCCGCATCGCAAAGGTGACGGCTTTATTGAATGCGGAAACGGACAAGTGGTGACCTGGTGTATTGGTCACCTGCTTGAACAGGCGCAGCCAGACGCCTACGACAGCCGTTATGCGCGCTGGAGTCTGGTCGATCTGCCGATTGTCCCGGAAAAGTGGCAACTGCAGCCACGTCCTTCGGTGACCAAACAGCTCAATGTTATCAAGCGCTTTTTACATGAAGCCAGCGAGGTTATTCACGCAGGAGACCCCGATCGTGAAGGACAACTGCTGGTGGATGAAGTGCTGGATTACCTGCAACTGGCTCCCGAAAAGCGCCAGCAGGTGCAACGTTGTCTGATTAACGACCTCAACCCGCAGGCCGTTGAACGGGCTATTGAGCGACTGCGGGCCAACAGTGAGTTCATCCCGCTGTGCGTGTCGGCCCTGGCGCGGGCGCGGGCAGACTGGCTGTACGGCATCAATATGACCCGTGCTTACACCATTCTTGGGCGAAACGCAGGCTATCAGGGTGTGCTCTCGGTCGGGCGCGTACAGACGCCGGTGCTCGGCCTGGTTGTGCGTCGCGATGAAGAGATTGAAAACTTCGTCGCCAAAGATTTCTTTGAAGTGAAAGCGCATATCGTGACGCCCGCCGACGAGCGGTTTACCGCTATCTGGCAGCCCAGCGAAGCATGTGAGCCGTATCAGGACGAAGAGGGGCGCTTGCTGAATCGTACGCTGGCCGAACACGTGGTGAAACGTATTAACGGCCAGCCGGCGCTCGTCACCAGCTATAACGATAAACGGGAATCAGAATCCGCGCCGCTGCCGTTTTCGCTGTCGGCGTTGCAGATTGAAGCGGCGAAACGCTTTGGCTTGAGTGCGCAGAACGTTCTGGATATCTGCCAGAAGCTGTATGAAACCCATAAACTGATCACCTATCCACGTTCGGATAGCCGTTATCTGCCGGAAGAACATTTTGCCGGACGTCATGCGGTAATGAACGCGATTAGCGTTCATGCGCCGGATCTGCTCCCGCAACCGGCGGTAAATCCCGATATGCGAAACCGCTGTTGGGATGATAAAAAAGTGGATGCCCACCATGCCATCATTCCTACCGCACGCAGTTCGTCCATCAACCTGAATGACAACGAAGCGAAAATTTACAACCTGATTGCCCGTCAGTATCTGATGCAGTTTTGTGCGGATGCGGTCTTCCGTAAGTGCGTTATTGAGCTGGATATTGCCAAAGGCAAGTTTGTCGCCAAAGCGCGTTTTCTGGCGGAGGCTGGATGGCGCACGCTGCTTGGCAACAAAGAGCGCGATGAAGATAACGACGGAACGCCGTTGCCGGTGGTGGCTAAAGATGATGAATTGCTGTGCGAAAAAGGCGAAGTGGTTGAACGTCAGACTCAGCCGCCACGCCATTTTACCGACGCGACGCTGCTGTCAGCGATGACCGGGATTGCGCGCTTTGTGCAGGATAAAGATCTGAAAAAGATCCTACGCGCCACGGATGGATTAGGTACGGAAGCGACGCGCGCCGGGATTATCGAGCTGCTGTTCAAGCGCGGATTCCTGGTGAAAAAAGGGCGCTATATCCATTCCACCGATGCCGGAAAAGCGCTGTTTCACTCGCTGCCGGAAATGGCGACGCGTCCGGATATGACCGCGCACTGGGAATCTATTCTGACCCAAATCAGCGAAAAACAGTGTCGTTATCAGGATTTCATGCAGCCGCTGGTGGGAACGCTGTATCAGCTCATCGATCAGGCGCGCAGTACGCCGGTACGGCGCTTCCGGGGAATTGTCGCGCCGGGTGGCAGTGGTGGCGATAAGAAAAAGAGCGCGCCGCGTAAACGCCCGGCGAAAAAAAGCCCGCCATCCGAAGAGGCAGGCGTGTAAGTCTGTAGGCCTGATAAGCGTAGCACCATCAGGCTTTGCCGGATGCAGCCCCCGTGCCTTATCCGGCCTACGGTTCTACAGAGACAATATTAAATCACACCCTGGCCCAGCATCGCGTCGGCAACCTTCACGAAGCCCGCGATGTTGGCGCCACGTACATAGTTGGTTTGTTTGCTTTCGCCGCCGTATTCAACGCAGGCATGGTGAATATCCAGCATGATGTGGTGCAGACGCGCGTCCACTTTCTCCGCTTTCCAGCCCAGACGTGCGGCGTTTTGCGCCATTTCCAGCCCGGAGGTCGCTACGCCACCGGCGTTGGCGGCTTTACCCGGCGCGAACAGTACGCCCGCTTCGAGGAACAGGTCGGTGGCTTCGATGGTGGTCGGCATGTTTGCCCCTTCGGCGACCGCTTTCACGCCGTTGGCGATCAGTACGCGTGCCGCGTCGACATCAAGTTCGTTCTGGGTGGCGCACGGCAGGGCGATATCGACCGGAACCGACCACGGCTGTTTGCCATCCAGATAGGTCAGACCAAACTCACGGGCGTAATCCGCCACGCGACCGTCACGGCTGTCTTTGATCGCGCACAGACGCGCCAGTTTTTCTTTGGTAAATCCACTTTCGTCGACCACGGTACCGCTGGAGTCGGAGGCGGTCACCACCCGGGCGCCAAATTCCATGGCTTTTTCAATGGCGAATTGTGCAACGTTGCCGGAGCCAGAGACCGCCACGCGCATGCCTTCAAAGCTGAGGCCATGACGTTTAAGCATCGCTTCGGTGAAGTACACCAGACCATAGCCGGTTGCTTCCGGGCGAATCAGGCTGCCGCCGAAAGAGAGACCTTTACCGGTAAAGACGCAGGCGCTGTTGTTGGACAGTTTTTTCATCATCCCGGCCATAAAGCCGACTTCACGACCACCCACGCCGATATCGCCCGCCGGGACGTCGGTATCAGGACCTAAATGGCGGAACAGTTCGGTCATCAGTGCCTGGCAGAAACGCATCACTTCACCTTCGCTTTTACCTTTCGGGTCGAAGTCACTCCCGCCTTTACCACCGCCCATCGGCAGCGTGGTGAGGGCATTTTTAAAGGTCTGCTCGAAGCCGAGGAATTTCAGGATCGACAGGTTTACGGAAGGGTGGAAACGCATACCGCCTTTGTATGGGCCAATGGCGGAGCTAAACTGCACGCGCCACGCACGGTTAACCTGTACCTGATTACGATCGTCGAGCCAGACTACGCGGAACTGGATCACGCGCTCCGGCTCAACCAGACGCTCCAGCAGCGACATTTGGCGATAACGTGGGTTTTGCTCAAGGAAGGGCCACAGTGTCGTCATTACCTCACGAACGGCTTGCGCGAACTCGGTTTGGTTTGGGTCGCGCTTTTGTACATGGTTAAGAAACGACTCCAGAGAACATGTCTGATCCATAGATATAAAAACCTCTTATGTATTGATATGGTTATATTTTTGATATTTGTGTTAAGTGTTTTGCAGTTTTTGACTATACCACCAGCAGCGTGACGGGACGCAAGAAAAAATTAACCCCGCTAAGTAAATTAATATCGTGGCGTGGGTCATAACCAAAAACGATGACGGGAGGGACTAAAGTTTCTGCCGATTTATACCGTTATACTGAGCATAACTGTCAGTCACAAAGGAAAGAATATGCGCCGTTTAATCATGGCAGTAGCGTTGGTATTGGTGTCCAGCGCGACGCTGGCAAATCAGCTTTATCGCCCGGATGTGCAGGTGAATGTGCCGCCGGAAGTGTTCAGTTCCAGCGGGCAGCGAGCGCAGCCTTGTAGTCAGTGCTGTATTTATCAGGATCAAAACTATTCCGAAGGGGCGGTGATCAAAGCGGATGGTGTGCTGCTTCAGTGCCAACGCGATGATAAAACGATCAGCACGAATCCGCTGGTCTGGCGGCGCGTAAAAGAATAAAGGCTTCTAACAGCGGGATATCGGCAGGCGCCAGCGGATAACGCCGCGCCTCTTCGGGTGAACACCAGACCATATCCTGGTGTTCATACGCATTCAGTTCTCCCTGAAAAGACGGTACATGCCAGGCATGTAAATGAATCAGCCGGTCCGAAACCTCACGTTGATGGCTGGCGATATAGCGCCCAACGACTGCGTCAATGCCTAATTCTTCACGCAGTTCACGCACCAGAGCCTGAGGCTGACTTTCGCCCGACTCAACTTTACCGCCAGCAAATTCCCACATGCCTGGCTGATCCGCATCCGGCGAACGCTGAGCCAGTAAAATTTTGCCATCACGTTCAATGATAGCGGCGACCACGTCGAGGGTTTTCATCATATTCATCAAGATCTAACAGCAGAAAATGACATACTATATTTATCTTTGAGTTATCTAAAGTATTCAGGAGTCATCGTTGAACGATCCTCACTCGTGGGTAAGTCCGTTAACGCGTATTCCCTCCAGTTTGCAACCGCTCGTCGCGACGCAGAAAAAACATTATGGCGATGTGCTGCATCCCACGCGCTGGTGGGGGCGGATGCCGTTTCTGTTCTGGCTGGTGGCGCTGTTTGTCGGGTTTCTGGAGCGTAAAAAGGCGCGCTTAACGCCGGTGATGCGCGCATTGTTAATGACCCGCGTTTCTCAGGTATGTCATTGCGCCTTCTGTGTTGATGCCAACAGCTTACGGCTGGCGGAACGCTGTGGCGCGCTGGATAAAGTCTTGCAGGTTGCCAACTGGCAAGAATCAGCGCTGTTTAACGCAGAAGAGCGCATAGCGCTGGCCTATGCGGATGCGATGACCGCCACGCCACCGCAGGTTGACGATGCGCTGAAAACACAAATGAAGCAGCATTTTACCGATGACGTCATTACTGAAATGACCGCGCTGATTGCGTTTCAAAATCTCTCGGCGCGTTTTAATGCCGCCCTCGATATTCCTGCGCAAGGATTGTGCGACAGTTTTAAAGGACGCCCGCATGCTTGACCGTCATCTTCATCCACGGTTAAAACCGCTGTTGCATCGCTGTGTGGGCATTATTGATAAACCTGCGATTACCCCGGATGGCCTGACGCTGGTCGGTTTTGCTATTGGCGTATTGGCCCTGCCATTTCTGGCGTTAGGCTGGTATCTGGCGGCGCTGGTGGTCATTGTGCTTAATCGCTTGTTTGACGGGCTGGACGGGGCGCTGGCGCGGCGCAGAGGGCTAACCGACGCGGGAGGATTTCTCGATATCTCACTCGATTTTCTGTTTTACGCCCTGGTACCGTTTGGTTTTATTCTTGCCGCACCTGCGCAGAATGCACTGGCTGGGGGCTGGCTGTTGTTTGCGTTTATTGGCACTGGCAGCAGCTTCCTCGCTTTCGCGGCCCTGGCAGCGAAACACGATATTGATAACCCAGGCTACGCGCATAAATCGTTTTATTATCTGGGGGGGCTAACCGAAGGCACTGAGACTATTTTGCTGTTTGTTTTGGGCTGTTTGTTCCCGGAATCTTTTGCCGTGCTGGCGTGGGTCTTTGGCGCGCTGTGCTGGATGACGACGTTCACTCGGATCTGGAGCGGATATGTGACGCTGAAAGCGGTTCAGCGTCAGGCGTAATGTCTTGTGTTGCCGGATGCGCTTATCCGGCAATGGTGACCATTTTACTTGCTGCTGTCCGGACCCCGTTCACCGCTGGCGACCGGGTTTTTCGGATTGCTGCTCCACTCATACCAGCCACCGTCGTAAACAGAGACGTTTTTCCAGCCCATCGCGCGGGCATACATAAACGTTTCTGAAGCACGCCAGCCGGTGCCGCAGTAGAAAGAAACCTGCTGGTCTGGCGTGATATTCCACTGTTTCCACATGGCGGCGATATCATCCGCGCTGCGCATGGTGCCGTCCGGGTTATGGAAATCTTCCATATGCGTGGAATCACTCCCCGCGTGGCCCCAGCGTGCGCCTGCGATCTCACCTTTTGGCTTGATGTAGCTATAGCCGCTGGTGGTACCAATAAACTCAGGCCACGAGCGGATGCTGACCAGCGACGCATCCTGGCGATGCAGCAGGCCGCGAGCCTGTTCCGTATTCAGCATCAGTTGTGGTTGGGCAGGGATAGCAACGCCAAAATCAGGAGCCGCTTTCACCGTCGGCGGCGTTCCGCGTTCCACCGGTAAACCTGAATCTGACCAGGTTTGCCACCCGCCGTCGAGCAGACGCACATCTTTCACGCCTGCATACAACATGATTTGCGCCACGCGCGCGGCGGCATAGACATCACGACCGTATAAAATCACCGTGGTGTCGTGGCGAATACCATGTTTTGCCAGCATGGCTTTGAGTTGCGCGTCGGAAACTTTATTCCATAGCGGTTCGCTTTCGACTTCGTTGGTATCAATGTAGCCCGCACCAGGGATATGGCTGAGCAGATACAGCTTCGGCGCGCCCCAGGCGGCTTCAATCACTTTCCAGTTACCCGACGGTTTGGCGGTCACTTCTTTTCCCTGCTGCAGGTCGTGCAGCCACTGCGGGTAAACCAGTTGTTCGAAGTGCGGCAGACGTTGCAGGCGGGCAGGATCCGCAAGGGCGTCGCTGAGGGTTGAAATATGGCTAAAACCGACTTTCTGCAGGCGGGATTTAACAGCCTGCATCTCGCTATCGCTACCATACAACGCCACCAGCGCATCGGTTTTTAGCTGATGCGCCTTTACCCAGGCATTGAGTTGTTCATCATTCATTTTGTCGAGCCAGGCGGCAGACAGATTCAGTGCGGAGGGTTCGTGTCCGGAAGGACCATTGAGCGATTGTGGCCAGCCGTTGTAAAAAGCGCTCTGACGGGTATCGATCGCCGCGCCTTGCTTTTGCTGTAACTGGTTGAGGGTGAGGGTCTGTGCTGTTTCAGCAGCCCAGGAAGGAGCGCAAGCGAGCCCTAAAGCCAGTGCCAGCGCGGTCATTTGAGAAACACGTTTCATCGAATAGCCCGACGTTGAAAAAAGAAGACGACATTCTGTGCCGCCGGCTAAGTTAAAACCTTGCGTTAACGCAGCATATCGCCACATTCACGCCCAGTTTTCCATCTGTAATACACGGCCTGCTGGCGGGACATCCTGCGCATCATGCGTAACTTGTACCACCGGAATATTCAACTTGCGCACCTCGGTAAAGACCCACTGGCGGAAGGTATCGCGTAGCGACGCATCCAGTCTGCTAAAGGGTTCATCGAGCAACAGCGCCTGAGGCTGAGCCAGCAGGGCGCGCAGCAGGGCGACACGCGATCGTTGGCCGCCGGAGAGTGAGGCCGGGTCGCGATGATAAAATCCTGCCAGATCCGCGCGCGTAAGGGCGTTTTCAACAGTATGGCGTCTGGCGGAACCTTGCAAACTGGCGGGTAAGGCCAGCAGTAAATTCTGTCCAACGCTGAAATGGTCAAATAGCAACGCATCCTGGAACAGGATGCCAATCTGGCGCTGCGCGGTGGGCAGCGTGTCTATGCGCCGTTCGTTGAGCCACAGTTCGCCTGAAGCCTGAAACTGAGGTGACAATGCGCCGACCATCCACGAAAACAGCGAAGACTTACCGCTACCGGAAGGTCCCATGATAGTGACAATGTCACTTTTATTAACCTGGAAATTCACGTCTTTCAGTAGCGTTGTCGTGCCCTGGTACACTGAAAGGCTTTGAACGATGAGCATTAACGGAGTCCTTGTCGAAAGCGGCCGAGCCACGCGGCGAAAAACGCCGTCAGTACGAAAACGGATAGCGGTAACAGAAGCTGCCATAGCGCCTGTGTCGCTAAAATAGCCGTGCTGCCGCCGCTGCTTAATGCCACCGCCTCGGTGGTCAGGGTGGGATAGCGTCCGGCTCCTAACCACAGGGTTGGCATATATTGGGCAATACTGACCGAGAAGCCAACCGCGAAGGCGATCAGTGCCGGGCGTAACAGCAGCGGGCATTTTACCCGCCAAAATATGCGGCCTCGCGCCCAGCCCAGCGTTTGTGCAATCAGAATCAATCGTGGATCAATACGTTGCCACGCCGGTTTGAGTACAAACAGCATCCATGGCATCACCCACAGCAGGTGGCCCCAGATGATGGTCGTCATCAGCCCATCTTGTCCGGTATATAACGCCACCAGATACTGTCCGGTGACCAGCGGCAGCGCGGGCAGGATAATGGGCAGCCAGACCCAACGGTGTCCGGTTTGCGGTCCCCATTCCAGCCACGCAAAGAGTATCAGTAATCCCAGCACGCTGGAGATGAGTCCCAGTTGCAGACTATTGCTGAGCGCCTCGCTGTTGAGCGATGAAGAGTTGGCGGAAAGCGCCAGTACCAGGGAGCATACCACTCCGCTGATGGGCAAAAGTTGTACCAGCGGGCGTGCGATTGTAGCGGACGAAAAACGCAGGCGTATTCCGTTTACTGCCGGAATCATGCTCCGCCAGCCACGCCAGAACAGATAGCCCACCAGCGCGAAGATAAATAGCAACAACACCAGCAGCAGGCTGGAGAGTGCACCTTTGGCCTGCTGTTCGGCATCACCCTGGCTGAGCCATTGCCAGCTCAGCACGGCAAGCGTGGGCGGATTTCCGGGGCCAAGGACGATGGCCACATCCACAACGGAGAGTGACCAGGCCACGACTGCCAGCATGGCTTTGCCTAAAGCAGGGGCGATGGAGGGCAGAACCAGCCAGTTCAGGCATTGCAAACGGCTGTAACCCAGCGAATCCAGGACGATAACCTGTTGTGAAAGTTGTTTCTCACTCAGCAGGGCTGAGAGGATCCACAACAAAAAGGCGCTCTCTTTCACCGCCAGCGTGATGCCAAGTCCAATCCCATAGCGGTCCGGTTGCGAGTTGAGAAAAGGCAGCCACTGCCAGAGCATGCCGCCTTCGGCAAAAATCAACAGCATGCTGGTCGCGAATGCGACGTGCGGGATCGCCAGCAGCAACGGCAGGCGTGAGCACAGTCGCGCCCAGCCAGCGCCGGGCCACAAAAAGAGGATCGCCAACAGCGCAATGGACAGTGCGCCGAACGCCGCCAGACTTACGGAAACCAGCGTTGCCAGCAACGCCTGCGGGAGTTGAGGATCGTCAAACAGCGCCAGCCAGTGCGTGGTGCTAAGCGCTGGGGCTAGCAGAGAGAACGTTGCAGGCACCAGCGGCAGATAAACTGCCGTCATGATGCCCCACAGCAACAGAATTAATGCGTACCGTAGCGGCGTAGCCATTCTTGTTCCAGAGCGTTTACCCAGGCTGCATGTGGTTCTGGCAGTACGGCAGGGAGTCCTAGCGGGATATACGCCAGCAGGGCGTCACGCTGTTCGTCTGGCAGTTTTTGCGGATCAAGCACCGAAGGATCTCCCCAGATAGCAGGGTCAGCTTTACGCAGTTGCGCTTCGGGAGACAGCAGGAAGTTTGCCACGACTTTGGCTCCGGCGCTGGCGCGGGCATTCGCCGGAATAGTGACAAAATGCACGTTGCCGATCATGCCCTGTGAGAAACCAAAACTATAGCTGGTTTTGGGCAATTCGCCGCTGGCCACTTTTTGCTGCGCGTGGGCTGGGTTAAAGGTCAATGATAAACGCAGCGTACCGGTATTCAGCAACGCATCCATCCGCGCAGGCGTGGGCGGAAAATCTTTGCCTTCACGCCATAGTACAGGGTGTAGAGCGTCAAGATAATGCCATAACGGAGCGGTAACGTTGGCGAATGTGGCGGCATCGGGCGCAACTTTCAATGCTTGCGGTTCCGTGGTAAGCATAATCAGCAACTGCTCGAGAAAAGCCGTGCCGGTAAAGTCTGGCGGGCGCGGGTAAGTTACTGTGCCAGGGTGCGCCTGCGCAAATTCAAGCAATGCCTGCGGGGATTGCGGCGGCTGGGCAGTGAGATCGCGTCTGGCAATGAAGGTTAGCTGTGCGCCGCCCCATGGCGATTCTGCCCCTTCCGTGGGGATGGCAAAGTCTTCACTGACTGGTTTCCGGGTATCAACATAGCGCCAGTTAGGCAATGCCTGCGCCCACTGGGTTTGCAGCAGGCCAGCGCCTTTTAAAGTGCGGAAGTTTTCACCGTTTACCCACAATAAGTCGACAGAACCGCCGGTTGTTCGCCCGGATGCCGCCTCGGTCTGGATGCGTTTAACGGCGTCGGCGGCATCCGCCAGCCGCACAATTTTCAGGTTAATGGCATAGTGCGTTTTTATCTCGCCGCTAACCCAGTCGAGATACTGATTAACGGCGTTATCGCCACCCCAGGCGTTGAACCATACCGTCTGACCGCGGGCGTCATTTTTGATTTGCTGCCAGCTGGCGTCCTGGGAAAAAGCCGCCAGCGGGCAGAGCAGCAAACTCAGGCACAATAAGCAGTAACGCATAATATCTCCATTGCTAAAAATGGCGTATGTCTCAGGTTTTCTTCCGTTGACGCTCAAGGTAAAGGCTTCTTGCTCCTGCAATCACCACGCTCAGGGCAAACAGGATGAACAGGCCGGTAACAAACCAAAATGTACCGCCGGTTAACAGGCTACCGGCCCACGAATAGACAATCGTGGCGGGTAACTGACCGAAGCCGGTGGCGAAGAGAAAGTGGCGAAAACGAATCGAGGTCAGGCCTGCGGCATAGCTTACCGGGTCGAAGGGCACAAAAGGCAACAGGCGACAGATGAGAATAGTGTGCTTGCCATAACGTTCGAAAAAAGTGTCCATGTTGTTCAGCACTGTTTTCCCGGTCAGCTTTTCCACCGCACTGCGACCCAAAACGCGGGCAATAAAAAAGCACAGCGCTGCGCCGACCATCGCGCTGCTCCAGGACAGTACGCCGCCCCAAAACGCGCCAAACAGCGAGGCATTGGCAAACGTAATCACAAAGGCGGGAAGCGGCGCGACGATGGCCTGTAAGATCATCAGGAAGAACGATACAACCGCCGCCTGGGTCCCATACGAACGAATGAAGTTCTCAAGAGCGCGTTGATCCAGCGTAGTAAACGCCGCCAGGCTGCCCCGGAGAAAATCACTGACGCCAGGTATCCACATCCATGCCATCAGCGCGAGCAGCAGCACAACTATTAATCCTGTCCGGTAATAGCGGGTTAATCGCGCTTTGTTCAGCTTTGTCATTTACCTGCGCACTCGTGGCTGGACGACGGATCGATATGTTTATATCTGGCCCAGGCTTTTGCCGCCTGAATAAGAATGAATAACGCCAGGCCCGCAACGCTGAGTTTGCCGACAAATGCCAGAGTCATGCCTTCGCTGGCCAGTTCGTGCGACATCAGCGTATAGATAAAGATGCCGGGCAAGGTGGTTACCGCGGATATCACAGTAAATGACCAGAACGGAATAGCCGTCAGTCCATAGGCGTAATTTTGAATATTATAGGGGAACAGTGGGACGAGTCGGGTCAGGATCAGAAAGTCCAATCCGCTATGGGCAATGCCTTTCTCGATTGCCTGAAAAGTCGCCGTGTGCCCAACGTATTTCAGCAGTAGTTCCCGACCAAGCCAGCGAGCCAGCAAAAACGACAGCGCCGAGGCGACGGTTGCCGCCACTAACGAGACAAGCGTCCCTGTGACAGGGCCAAACAGCACACCGCCGACGATCACCAGAATACTGCCGGGGATCAGACACAGCGCCGCGATGATAAACAGCAAGATGTAAAGCGTATAGCCGAACATACCGCTTTGGCGGATGACGTCTTGTAAATGCTGGAAATTGGTTATCAGGTCGGTCAGGCCGAAATAATGGAAAACTCCCGCCAGAATGCAGAACAGGACCGCGACGATCAGCAGCCGGTATTCTGCGTTATGCGAACTTCTTTTTCATGGGGGTTCTCCTGTAAAACCGAGTGTAACGCAGCGTTTTCGTCAGCGAAAAGTGCGCGCGAAGATATAATAAATTCCCGGACACAACAATGTATTACCGTCGATTTATTGATTTTACACAGAATAAACAGACTCTCCAGGCGAGGCCCGGAGAGTGAAAAATCGCAGGAGGTCAGACGCGGAATTTAGCCCATACCGGCGCATGATCGGACGGTTTTTCCATGCTGCGGATCTCATAGTCGATGCCGGTTTCTTCGCAGCGCTCCGCCAGTGGGTTGCTCGCTAACAGCAGATCGATACGCAGGCCACGGTTATCATCAAAGCCTTTTGAGCGGTAATCAAACCACGAGAACTGGTCATTTTTTTCAGGATAAGCATGACGATAGGTGTCCACCAGGCCCCAGCCCAGCAGACGCTCCATCCACTCACGCTCTTCCGGCAGGAAGGAACATTTACCGGTACGCAGCCAGCGTTTACGGTTTTCCTCGCCAATGCCGATATCGAGATCGGTTGGGCTGATGTTCATATCGCCCATGATCAATACCGGATTGTCGCGTTTCAGTTCAGTCTCCAGATAGTTTTGTAGATTCTGGTAAAACGCGGCCTTGGCCGGAAATTTGGTTTCGTGGTCACGGCTTTCGCCCTGCGGGAAATAGCCGTTGATCACGGTAATGCTGCCCAGAGGGGATGGGATTTCCGCCATGATGATACGACGCTGCGCTTCTTCGCCATCGTCCGGGAAGCCACGACGCACTGCGATTGGCGTTTCTTTCGTTAGCAGCGCCACGCCGTAATGACCTTTCTGACCATGATAAAAGACGTTGTAACCCAGCTTTGCTACCTCTTCGAGAGGGAACATGTCGTCGTGGACTTTTGTCTCCTGTAAGCCAATCACATCCGGTTGGTGTTTTTCGACAATGGCTGCCAGTTGATGAGGACGGGCACGCAGGCCGTTGATATTAAAAGAGACAAATTTCATAGTCGCTGCCGTTTTGCAAGATGAATAGTGCAAGGATGGTAGCAGAATTTCCGCTGGCTGACTGCTTCTTGTCACCTGATTCCAACAATGATTGCCAATG
This sequence comes from Citrobacter sp. EC_71, assembly GCF_019584005.1. Lineage (NCBI taxonomy): Bacteria > Pseudomonadati > Pseudomonadota > Gammaproteobacteria > Enterobacterales > Enterobacteriaceae > Citrobacter > Citrobacter sp. EC_71. The sequence continues at coordinate 61,652 of NZ_VDAY01000018.1, read as the reverse complement.
GTGTTAACGATGGAGCAAAAACTGCACCGTTTTGGCGCGAAGCGCGTCAGAACAGAGCAATAATTTCCGATAAATTTCGTATACGATCACAATTCCAGAATTATATTTGGCAACTGAATAAAACTGCGGTTTTTCCTCTATTTAGTCGCCTGATGCGCGAACATATTCACTTTTTATGCGCATAAAGTGAATATCGCCACGTTGTAACCTGTTGATATTCCGTCACCGACCTTTGTTTATGCACTTTTTTTGCTGGCTGGCACGAACCCTGCAATCTACATTTACACCGCAAACACTATATTTATTAACATATAAATAACTTTTTATTTACCGTTGAGGTCGCTATGTCTCTGTCAATTACGCGTGAAAATTTTGATGAATGGATGATGCCCGTATATGCTCCGGCTCCTTTTATTCCGGTGCGTGGTGAAGGTTCACGTCTGTGGGATCAGCAGGGTAAAGAGTATATCGATTTCGCGGGAGGCATTGCGGTTAACGCGCTGGGGCACGCCCATCCGGCTTTGCGCGAGGCATTAAACGACCAGGCGAGCAAATTCTGGCACACAGGAAATGGCTACACCAACGAGCCGGTGCTGCGTCTGGCGAAAAAGCTGATTGACGCCACCTTCGCCGAGCGTGTTTTCTTCTGTAACTCCGGCGCGGAGGCAAACGAAGCGGCATTAAAGCTGGCGCGTAAATTTGCTCACGATCGTTTTGGCAGCCAGAAGAGCGGCATCGTGGCGTTTAAAAATGCTTTCCATGGCCGCACGCTGTTCACCGTCAGCGCCGGAGGACAGCCTGCTTATTCACAAGATTTCGCGCCGCTGCCGCCGGATATCCGCCATGCCGTCTACAACGATCTCGACTCAGCCCGCCAACTGATTGATGACACCACCTGTGCGGTCATCGTTGAACCGGTGCAGGGTGAAGGTGGCGTAGTACCGGCAACAAATGAATTCTTACAGGGGCTGCGTGAATTATGCGATCGCCACAATGCGCTGCTGATTTTTGACGAAGTCCAGACCGGAGTAGGCCGTACCGGCGAACTGTATGCCTATATGCACTATGGCGTTACGCCAGATCTGCTGACGACAGCCAAAGCATTGGGCGGCGGTTTCCCCATCGGCGCGTTATTGGCGACGGCAGACTGTGCCAGCGTGATGACGGTTGGTACGCACGGTACAACATACGGCGGAAACCCGCTGGCCACGGCGGTGGCGGGCAAACTGCTGGAGATTGTTAACACCCCGGATATGCTCAACGGTGTTAAGCAGCGCCACGACTGGTTTGTGGAGCGTATTAACGCCATTAACGAACGTTTTGGACTGTTTAGTGAAATTCGTGGGCTCGGCCTGCTGATCGGCTGCGTACTGAACGCGGAATTTGCCGGAAAAGCGAAACTCATCTCGCAAGAGGCGGCCAATGCCGGAGTGATGGTGCTGATCGCTGGCGCTAACGTGGTGCGCTTTGCGCCAGCGTTAAACGTCAGCGAAGAAGAGGTTGCTAGCGGACTGGATCGCTTTGCGCTGGCCTGCGAACGCATTAAAGCAGGAGGTTCATCATGATGGTGATTCGTCCTATTGAACGCGCTGATATCACCGCGCTGATGCAACTGGCCGGTAAGACCGGCGGTGGGCTGACCTCGTTACCGGCCAATGAAGCCACGCTGATGGCGCGTATCGAGCGCTCGCTACAAACCTGGCGCGGTGAGTTGCCGAAAAGTGAGCAAGGCTATGTTTTTGTCCTTGAAGACAGCGCCAGCGGAACCGTGGCAGGGATTTGCGCCATCGAGGTGGCGGTAGGGCTTAACGATCCCTGGTACAACTACCGGGTTGGCACGCTGGTGCACGCCTCGAAAGAACTGAACGTATATAACGCGCTGCCGACGCTGTTTCTGAGTAACGATCACACGGGTAGCAGCGAGCTTTGCTCTCTGTTTCTTGATCCCGACTGGCGTAAAGAGGGCAACGGCTATTTGTTGTCTAAGTCGCGCTTTATGTTTATGGCGGCATTTCGTGACCGGTTTAATGAAAAGGTCGTGGCCGAGATGCGCGGCGTAATCGATGAGCACGGTTACTCCCCCTTCTGGGAAAGCCTCGGCAAACGCTTTTTCTCCATGGAATTCAGCCGGGCGGATTTTCTCTGCGGCACCGGACAAAAAGCCTTTATTGCTGAACTGATGCCCAAGCATCCTATTTATACCCATTTCTTGTCTGATGAAGCGCAAAGCGTAATTGGTCAGGTACATCCGCAAACCGCACCAGCGCGAGCGGTGCTGGAGAAAGAAGGATTTCGCTACCGCAATTATGTCGACATTTTCGACGGCGGGCCGACGCTGGAATGTGATATCGACCGGGTACGGGCGATTCGTAAAAGCAGACTGGTGGAGGTGGCGGAAGGTCAGCCAGCAACCGGCGATTACCCGGCCTGTCTGGTCGCCAATGAAAACTATCAAAACTTCCGCGTCATGTTGGTTCGCGCTGACCCGGATACCCAACGTCTGGTACTGACGGCGGCGCAACTGGACGCCCTGAAATGTCACGCGGGCGACCATGTACGTTTTGTGCGTCTTTGTGCAGAGGAGAAAACAGCATGACATTATGGATAAACGGCGACTGGGTGACGGGGTTTGGCGAGCGTCGGGTGAAAACGAATCCGGTAAGCGGTGATGTGCTGTGGCAGGGCAATGACGCCGATGCAACCCAGGTGGCGCAGGCGTGCCGGGCTGCGCGCGCAGCCTTTGCCGGTTGGACTAAACACCCCTTTAGCGCGCGTCAGGCTATTGTTGAAAAATTTGCCTCATTGCTGGAAAGCAATAAAGCCGAGTTAACGCAGATTATCGCCCGGGAAACCGGCAAACCGCGCTGGGAAGCTGCCACGGAACTGACGGCGATGATCAATAAAATTGCTATCTCCGTGCAAGCTTACCATGCGCGTACCGGGGAGCAGCACAGTGAACTACCGGATGGCGCGGCGACGTTGCGCCATCGACCGCACGGCGTGCTGGCGGTATTTGGCCCGTATAACTTCCCGGGCCATTTGCCCAATGGCCATATTGTTCCGGCTCTGCTGGCTGGCAACACGTTGATTTTCAAGCCCAGCGAGCTGACGCCGTGGACCGGTGAAGCCGTGGCAAAACTGTGGCAGCAGGCGGGCTTGCCGCCGGGCGTGCTGAATCTGGTGCAGGGCGGACGCGAAACGGGGCAGGCGCTGAGCGCGTTGGATGATCTGGATGGTCTGCTGTTTACCGGCAGTGCCAATACCGGTTATCAGCTGCATCGACAGTTATCCGGCCAGCCGGAAAAAATCCTTGCGCTGGAGATGGGCGGCAACAACCCGCTGATCATTGAGAACCCGGAAGATATTGATGCGGCAGTGCACCTGACCATTCAATCCGCATTTGTTACCGCCGGGCAGCGTTGTACCTGCGCCCGTCGCCTGTTGGTTAAAAAAGGTGCGCAGGGTGATGCGTTCCTCGCGCGTCTGGTGGAAGTCAGCCAACGTTTAATGCCGGGTAACTGGGATGCAGAACCGCAGCCGTTTTTAGGTGGGCTGATTTCTGAACAGGCCGCGCAGCAGGTTTGCGATGCCTGGCAGCGTCTGGTGTCGTTTGGGGGGCGCACGATGCTGGTGCCACGCATGGTGAAAGCCGGAACGTCGCTGCTGACCCCTGGTATTATTGAACTGACCGACGTGGCAAACGTACCCGATGAAGAGGTTTTTGGTCCTCTGCTCGGCGTCTGGCGCTACGACAGCTTTGATGACGCGATTCGTATGGCGAACAACACCCGCTTTGGGTTGTCTTGCGGGCTGGTTTCACCCGATCGCAGCCAGTTTGATCAGCTCCTGCTGGAGGCGCGGGCCGGGATTGTTAACTGGAATAAACCGTTAACCGGCGCGGCAAGCACCGCGCCGTTTGGTGGCGTGGGCGCTTCCGGCAACCATCGCGCCAGCGCGTGGTATGCCGCCGATTATTGCGCCTGGCCGATGGCGAGCCTGGAATCGCCGGCCTTAACTCTGCCGTCGGCGCTCAGCCCCGGTCTGGATTTCTCTCGCGAGGATAAACGATGAAAGCGCGTGAGGTAAATTTCGATGGTCTGGTGGGGCTGACCCATCACTATGCGGGACTGTCATTTGGTAATGAGGCTTCGACCAGCCACCGTTTTCAGGTGTCGAACCCTCGTCTGGCGGCGAAGCAGGGTTTGTTAAAAATGAAAGCGCTGGCGGATGCGGGATTCCCTCAGGCGGTGATCCCGCCTCATGAACGTCCCTATATCCCGGCGCTGCGTCAGCTGGGCTTTTGTGGCAGTGATGAGCAGATTCTGGACAAAGTGGCGCGTCAGGCGCCGCACTGGCTCTCCAGCGCCAGCTCCGCATCACCTATGTGGGTGGCGAATGCGGCAACGGTCTGTCCTTCGGCAGATTCACTGGACGGAAAAGTGCATCTGACGGTGGCGAACCTGAATAATAAGTTCCACCGTTCGCTGGAAGCACCGACGACCGAAGCGTTGTTACGCTCGATTTTCCGCGATGAAAGTACCTTTGCGATTCACGGCGCGTTGCCTCAGGTTGCTTTGTTCGGTGATGAAGGGGCGGCAAACCATAACCGACTCGGCGGGGACTATGGCGATCCTGGCGTACAACTGTTTATTTACGGTCGTGAAGAGGGGAACGCGTCACAGCCGAGGCGCTACCCGGCGAGGCAATCCCGTGAAGCCAGTGAAGCCGTAGCCCGACTCAATCAGGTCAATCCACATCAGCTTGTTTTTGCTCAGCAAAACCCGGACGTCATCGATCTTGGCGTGTTTCATAACGATGTGATTGCGGTGTCGAATCGTCAGGTGCTGTTTTGTCATCAGCAGGCGTTTGTCAGACAGCAAGCGTTGTTAGAGCAACTACGCCGTCAGGTGGCTGGTTTTACTGCGCTGGAAGTTCCGACCGCGGAGGTGTCGGTGCAGGATGCGGTAACGACCTATCTGTTTAACAGCCAATTACTGAGTCGTGACGACGGTTCGATGATGCTGGTTTTACCGCAGGAATGTCGGGAGCATGCTGGCGTGTGGCGATATCTGAGCCGCTTGCTTGCAGATGACAATCCGATCGATGACCTGCGGGTCTTTGATTTGCGCGAAAGCATGTCCAACGGCGGCGGCCCGGCTTGTTTACGCCTGCGAGTGGTGCTTACCCCACAGGAGCTGCAGGCCGTGAATCCGGCGGTTATCATGAACGACACGCTGTTCAATACGCTGAATAACTGGGTCGACCGCTACTATCGCGATCGTCTTATCGCAACGGACCTCGCGGATCCGCAGCTGTTGCGCGAAGGGCGTGAAGCGTTGGATTCACTGACGCAATTGCTCAATCTCGGCTCTGTTTATCCCTTCCAGCAGGAGAGAACGAGCCATGGATAATTTTCTGGCCCTGACGCTCGCGGGTAGCATACCGGAGAAAACGCAGGGCACAATTCACGGTTTTGTCTGGCAATGGCTTGGTCGCGGGGTGCTGGAACTGACACCAACTGCGTCGGTTGAACAGTCGCTGGTGCTTTCTGCGGGGATTCACGGCAATGAAACCGCGCCGGTAGAAATACTTGATTCATTGCTGACCAGACTGTTTAACGGTGAGCTGGCGCTAACATGGCGCCTGCTGGTGATTCTCGGTAATCCGCAGGCGCTGGCTGCGGGGAAACGTTATTGTCATAGCGACCTGAACCGTATGTTTGGTGGCCGGTGGCAGAGTTTTGCCGAGAGTGAAGAAACGCATAGAGCTCATGAGCTTGAGCTGTGTCTGGAAGATTTTTACTCGCGCGCGAAAGAGCCTGTGCGCTGGCATCTGGATCTCCACACCGCGATTCGCGGCTCTCAGCATCTGCGCTTTGGCGTGTTGCCACAACGCAACGTTGCCTGGGACGAAAATTTTCTGGGCTGGCTGGGGGATGCGGGGCTGGAGGCGTTGGTTTTCCATCAGTCCCCAGGCGGCACGTTCACCCATTTTAGCGTTGAACATTTTGGCGCGCTGGCCTGTACGCTGGAGCTGGGTAAAGCGCTGCCGTTCGGGCAAAACGATCTGGCCCAGTTTGCGTGCACGGCAGATGCGATGGCGAAGCTGCTACGGGGCGAGCGAGTGTCTACCGGAGAAACATCCCCGCTGCGCTACCGCGTGGTCTCTCAGATTACGCGGCGGAGCGATGATTTTATTCTCCACATGGATAACCAGACGCTCAACTTTACCCCCTTTACCGAGGGAACGTTACTGGCGCAGGACGGAGATGAACGTTTTATCGTCACCCATGACGTTGAATACGTTCTTTTTCCGAACCCAAACGTGGCCTGTGGTTTACGTGCCGGATTGATGCTCGAAAGGTTTTGATAAATATAACCGCCCTCAGGTTTATTTCTGAGGGCTTATTTTTACGTGCGCTTTAGCTTTATTACGGATTATTCCTGGTAAGTTGCTTTCTTAATAATCATAGTTCAGGTATAGTTCTTCATAATCCTTTCAAAATCATCTGGTTGTAATTTTTCATTTCAACTCTGCGCAATTTATTCTTTTTTTCTCCATAATTGATGAAAGTTTGTTTTTTACACTTTCATTGTTTTACCGTTGCTCTGATTAATTGACGCTTAAGCCGGTAAAGTTAATCTCGTCAACACGACATCACATTGCATAAGAATCGCATGAATGTCGTAAAAATAACTGAAAGAAAGGATAGAAATTATGCGTAAACTGACTGCTCTGTTTGTTGCCTCTACCCTGGCGCTGGGCGCTGCAAACCTGGCCCATGCTGCTGACACCACAACAGCTGCGCCAGCGGATGCCAAACCAATGATGCATCACAACGGGAAGTTCGCCCCGCATCACGACATGATGTTCAAAGACCTGAACCTGACCGACGCGCAGAAACAGCAGATTCGCGAAATTATGAAAGGTCAGCGCGATCAGATGAAACGTCCGCCGCTGGAAGAACGCCGCGCAATGCACGACATCATCGCCAGCGATAGCTTCGATAAAGCGAAAGCCGAAGCGCAGATTGCGAAGATGGAAGAGCAGCGCAAAGCCAACATGCTGGCGCATATGGAAACCCAGAACAAAATTTACAACATTCTGACGCCGGAACAGAAAAAGCAGTTTAATGCCAATTTTGAGAAGCGTCTGACAGAACGCGCAGCGCAGAAAGGTAAAATGCCGGAAGCTGCTGAGTAAACGCCAGGCGTCTACACTAAATTAGTCATGCTGTGTCGGCGTTCAGTGCCGCACAGTGTGTAACAAACTCAAGACCGCCGCTCTTGTCCACAACACGTTTAACGATGTGGGCAGGATCGGCGGTTTTTTCTTTCTCTCCAGGATGATGCGTTAATCTTTTTTGCAAAATACCGTATTCAGCGCTAAGGCTAACCAACCCTGTTGCCGATAACGATACTCTGCAGGGTGAATATCACAATGATGATTTATGGCTGGTTGTTTACGGCAGGTCGCCGTGCTACGCCTTTCTGGAGGGATGATGGAATATTTTGATATCCGCAAAATGCCGGTCAGTCTGTGGCGCAATGGGGCGGGAGAAACGCGTGAGATTTGCTGTTTTCCGCCAGCAACACGCGATTTTCACTGGCGGGCGAGTATCGCCTCCCTTGCAGCGAACGGAGAGTTTTCTCTTTTCCCGGGCGTAGAACGCGTTATTACCTTGCTGGAAGGAGGTGAAGTGACCCTGGAAGAGGCGAACATCTTCACTCACACCCTGAAGCAGCATCAACCTTTTACTTTTGCTGGTGACAAGGTAGTAAAAGCAAAGCTGACGGAAGGACGGATGTCGATGGATTTTAATATCATGACCCGACGAGATGTTTGCCAGGCGAAAGTCAGAGTTGCCGATCGCACTTTTACGACCTTTGGTTCTCGTGGCGGCGTCGTGTTTGTTATCAGTGGCGCCTGGCAATTGGGTGAGAAGCTGCTGACGGCCGATCAGGGCGCGAGCTGGCACGACGGTAAACACACCCTGCGCCTGTTGGAGCGCGAGGGAAAGCTGCTGTTCAGCGAGATTAACTGGATGCCGGGACACTCTCCGGATTCAGTTCAATAATGTCGTATTTACCAGACAAAACAGGCCGACAGAGAATTTTGTAGCCATCATGGTCAAAGCCAGCCGGCATTCTCGCCAGGGTTGTCGCCTCATCCAGCGTTGAAACGGCGCCCAGCCAAAACCAGTTATTGATGATATGGTACTGAGTCATTTCAGCGCGGGTTTCTTGCAGCGCAATGGCATTGCTCCACGGCCAGCAGATGACGCGCACTCTTTCCAGCGCTTCCAGCAGGCGCGAATGATGCGCCTGCGGGCTCTCTTTCCCACAGCACGCTCCGGCGCAGCGCTTTAGCGCTGAGCGAAAGCAGGCGCGCCCTCGACTCAGGGGCTCCAGCCCCAACAGGCCGTAGCACAGTTGCTGTTCATCGGCGATGCTTTGCAATGTTTGTAGCGCGGCACGACGATTGGCAAACAAACCAAACAGATTGGGGGCATGGGAGAAATCAATATCTCGTGCGTAAACAACCTGCACAGTCTGGTCGGTGAGCTGCAGGGCGCAAAGCTGACGATTGCGCCGCAGACGTTTGTTAAACAGAGGCTGTTGTTCTTTGATCAGCCGCGCCTCTAACAGTAGGGCGCCAATTTCTCCAGCCGTACAAATCCAGCTAATGCGTTTGGACTGGCGCAGCATTGCCGCTTCGTCCGTGGTACGCAGGTGCGACAACACGCGGCTGCGAATATTAACACTTTTGCCTATATAAAGCGGGATGGTGTCGCTTTCGCTATGAAACAGATAGACGCCGGGCACCGCGGGAAGCGCACTCAAAAATGGGCGCAGGTGCTCAGGATATTCATAAATTGCTGCTGCCTCTAATGTCAGGCGAGGGGCTGATTGACGGCGTACCACTTTTCACTCCGCTGCTGGTTATCCATCCAGTATAACAGCTGAGGGGCGATTAAAAAAGCGGCATGGCCATGCCCCTTAGGCCGGAGAGCAGCAAGAAGGGCGCTATCCGGCCTGAGGCAGAAAAAATTACGCTTTTTTCCAGAAATCATCAAACACCGTGATGGGTGGGCGACGTTTGTGCTCAGTCTTCACGTACCAACCTTCAATTATTTTCGCGACGTCGGCAGCCAGGGTTTTTCCTTCCAGATAATCGTCGATGTTGTCATAGCTCACGCCCAATGCGGCTTCATCCGGCAGAGAAGGGCGATCGTCTTCAAGATCGGCGGTTGGTGCTTTCTTATATAAATGTTCCGGGCAACCCAGCGCGGCAAGCAGTTGTTTACCCTGGCGCTTGTTCAGGCGGAATATTGGGTTGATGTCAGTACCGCCATCGCCATATTTGGTGAAGAATCCGGTGATGGCTTCTGCTGCATGATCGGTACCCACGACAACGCCGCTGGTCATACCGGCGATGCTGTATTGCGCCTTCATACGTTCACGGGCTTTTTCATTGCCACGCACAAAATCACTCAGCTCAATACCCGCCTCGCGCAGCGCCTGCTCACTGGCCAGCACCGCACCTTTAATATTGACGGTGAGTACGCGGTCCGGTTGTATAAAGGCAATGGCGTCCTGGCAATCCTGTTCGTCAGCCTGAACGCCATATGGTAAACGCACCGCAATAAACTGTAGCGCGTCATTCCCTGTTTCCTGGCGGAGCTCGGAAATGGCCATTTGGCAGAGCTTCCCGGCGAGTGTTGAGTCTTGTCCGCCGCTAATTCCTAACACCAGTGATTTCAGAAAGGGGTAAGTTTGCAGGTATGATTTGAGGAAATCTACGCTGCGACGAATTTCCTCTTCTGCATTAATGTGCGGTTTTGCGCCAAGCGCTTTGATTATCTCTTGCTGCAGAGTCATGCAACCCCCTGTGAAAAATAAAATGATAAAAAATGATATGTTAAAGCTAACGCGTTGAGGCCCAAACGACAAGGGATGCAAGCCTGATATAACATCATTTTGTTTTAATAGAATTTTCCGAAACGGCCTAAGTATCATCTGATTGCTTGAAAAATGTGTTGTTGTGCTCCAGGCTTACATAACACGCTGAAAAACAAGAGGACGAAAAAATGAACAAGAATCTAACAGGAATTCTGGGTGCAGCGGCTGTTTTGACTATGCTGGCGGGGTGTACGGCCTATGATCGTACCAAAGACCAATTTGTTCAGCCCGTAGTGAAGGATGTGAAGAAAGGGATGAGTCGGGCGCAAGTCGCGCAGATTGCCGGTAAGCCTTCTTCAGAAGTAAGCATGATCCATGCGCGCGGGACCTGTCAGACCTACATCCTGGGTCAACGAGATGGTAAAGCTGAAACCTATTTTGTTGCTTTAGACGATACCGGCCATGTGATTAACTCTGGCTACCAGACCTGCGCAGAGTACGACACCGACCCACAGGCAGCGAAGTAGTAACAACTGTTTATTGCCTGAACACTCTGAACAACCGGCCATCGCGCCGGTTTTTTTGTGCCGCACGATCTTATTTATTGCCGCGAATTATTTGCCCGAAATGTGAGGGGGGTCATAACGACAGGTCAAGGAGAGACAATTTAGTTGGTCAAGGAAATACCATCCACCGGTACAATCCCGTATACTCGTTTCAGCCACCTAAAAAAGTAATTTAGCTGACGCAAGTTACCCAGAGCATGGATGCAGGTTATGGCTTGCGGAGTGTCTGGTTGACAGATAATCGCACATGAGGATCGTTTTAATGGAAAAGAAACACATTTATCTGTTTTGTTCTGCGGGCATGTCGACTTCATTGTTGGTTTCGAAGATGCGTGCTCAGGCCGAAAAATACGAAGTGCCGGTTATTATTGAAGCGTTTCCTGAAACGCTGGCTGGAGAAAAAGGCCCTGCGGCCGATGTTGTGTTATTAGGTCCACAAATTGCTTATATGTTGCCCGAAATTCAGCGTTTGTTACCCAACAAGCCTGTGGAAGTGATTGACTCGCTGCTGTATGGCAAAGTCGATGGTTTAGGCGTGCTTAAGGCTGCTGTTGCAGCAATTAAAAAAGCCGCAGCAAATTAATTATTTTATTTTAATTTTTCCCGTCAAAGAGTTATTTCATTAACATTCACCGCAATTACTAATTGCGGTATTTAAGGGTATTTTTCTATGAGTAACGCTATTGCTTCACTTGAAAAGGTACTCCTTCCTTTTGCTGTAAAAATTGGAAAGCAGCCACACGTTAATGCAATCAAAAACGGTTTTATTCGTTTGATGCCGTTAACCCTCGCAGGGGCAATGTTTGTATTAATTAATAACGTTTTCCTGAGCTTTGGGGAGGGGTCGTTTTTTTATTCGATGGGCATTCGACTTGATGCTTCAACTATTGAAACGCTGAATAGTTTGAAGGGCATCGGTGGAAACGTCTATAACGGTACGTTGGGTATCATGTCCTTGATGGCGCCGTTCTTTATCGGTATGGCGCTGGCGGAAGAACGCAAGGTCGACTCACTGGCTGCCGGGTTGTTATCTGTCGCCGCGTTTATGACCGTAACGCCATATAGCGTGGGTGAAGCCTATGCTGTTGGTGCTAACTGGTTGGGTGGTGCCAATATTATTTCCGGTATTATTATCGGCCTGGTGGTCGCGGAAATGTTCACTTTTGTGGTCCATCGTAATTGGGTGATTAAATTACCTGATAGCGTACCAACGTCCGTATCGCGTTCCTTCTCTGCGCTGATTCCTGGCTTCCTTATTCTCTCGATTATGGGGATCATCGCCTGGGCGTTGAACACCTGGGGTACCAACTTCCATCAGATCATTATGGATTCCATTTCAACGCCGCTGGCATCGCTGGGTAGCGTAGTGGGTTGGGCCTATGTGATTTTTGTTCCGCTGCTGTGGTTCTTTGGTATTCACGGTTCTTTGGCGCTGACTGCGTTGGACAGCGGAATCATGACGCCATGGGCGCTGGAAAACATCTCTATCTACCAACAGTTTGGTTCCGTAGACGCCGCGCTGGAAGCCGGTAAGACGTTCCACGTCTGGGCGAAACCGATGCTCGACTCCTATATTTTCCTTGGGGGTAGCGGGGCAACGTTGGGTCTGATTATCGCTATCTTCCTGGCATCGCGTCGTCCAGACTATCGTCAGGTTGCTAAGCTGGCACTGCCGTCAGGTCTCTTCCAGATTAACGAACCTATCCTGTTCGGTCTGCCGATCATCATGAACCCGGTTATGTTTATTCCGTTCATTCTGGTGCAGCCGATTCTGGCGGCGATTACGCTGGCAGCTTACTACTCAGGCATTATTCCACCGATTACCAACATCGCACCGTGGACTATGCCAACCGGTTTGGGCGCGTTCTTTAACACCAACGGTAGCGTCGCCGCTCTGCTGGTCGCGCTGTTCAACCTCGGTATCGCAACGCTGGTTTACCTGCCGTTCGTGGTGGTAGCCAACAAAGCTCAGAACGTTATTGATCAAGAAGAAAGCGAAGAAGATATCGCTAACGCATTGAAATTCTAAATTTAATCCGGCATGGCTTCACCGTCATGCCGGACTGAACCAGAGGAAAAAAGTATGTTGGATATCGAGAATATCGTCGACACGCAGTCAGAAGCAGAAGAACTTGAAGAAGTGGTGATGGGGCTCATCATCAATTCGGGTCAGGCGCGTAGCCTGGCATACGGCGCGCTCAAAATGGCCAAGCAGGGTGATTTTGAAGCAGCGAAGACCATGATGGATCAGTCTCGCCTGGCGTTGAACGAAGCTCACCTTGTGCAAACGAAATTGATTGAAGGCGATCAGGGCGAAGGTAAAATGAAAGTCAGCCTGGTGCTGGTCCACGCACAGGATCACCTGATGACGTCGATGCTGGCGCGCGAGCTGGTCACTGAACTGATTGAACTTCACGAGAAGCTGAAATAGCGAGGAGTGCACAATGCAGCTACAGATTAACGCACCGGAAATCAAAACCGTCTATGAACAGCAACTGTTTAATGGCAAAAATTTCCATGTGTTCATCTATAACAAAACTGAGAGCATCAGTGGGCTGCATCAGCATGACTACTATGAATTTACGCTGGTTTTAACCGGACGCTATTATCAGGAAATCAACGGTAAACGCGTATTGCTTGAGCGCGGGGATTTTGTTTTTATCCCGTTGGGATCGCATCACCAGAGTTTCTATGATTTCGGTGCGACAAGGATCCTCAACGTCGGTATCAGTAAACGTTTTTTTGAACAGCACTACCACCCGCTGCTGCCATTTTGTTTCGTTGCATCGCAGGTCTATCGGGCGAATAACTCGTTTCTTACCTACATTGAAACGGTTATTGCATCACTGAACTTTCGTGAGAGCGGACTCGATGAATTTGTAGAAGTGGTCACCTTCTATATTATTAATCGACTGCGCCATCATCGCGAAGAGCAGGTGCTGGATGATATTCCTCAGTGGCTTAAAACCACCGTCGAGACCATGCACGACAAACGGCAGTTTAGCGAGAATGCGCTGGAAAATATGGTACACCTGTCCGCGAAATCCCAGGAGTATCTGACCCGCGCAACCCAGCGTTATTACAGTAAAACGCCGATGCAGATCATTAATGAAATTCGCATTAATTTTGCTAAAAAACAGCTGGAAATGACTAACTATTCTGTAACGGATATTGCTTATGAGTCTGGTTACAGTAGTCCAAGTTTGTTTATTAAAACGTTTAAAAAACTGACGTCGTTTACGCCAAATAGCTATCGTAAGAAATTAACTGAATTTAATCAGTAGATATTATTTTCCAAAAACTCATTTTTTATAGCTTGCCCTAAATAGCGTCGGGACAGTCACGCTATACCTGACAAACGGGTTGAGCATAATACATGTCAGTGTTTTGACACTGAAGGGAGAACGTATGAGCCAGAAATTAAAAGTCGTCACTATCGGTGGCGGGAGCAGCTACACCCCTGAATTACTTGAAGGCTTTATTAAGCGCTATCACGAATTACCGGTTTCTGAATTGTGGCTGGTTGATGTAGAGGGTGGTAAAGAGAAGCTGGATATTATTTTTGACCTTTGCCAGCGGATGATCGACAAAGCGGGCGTCCCGATGAAGTTGTATAAAACGCTGGATCGCCGCGAAGCGCTGAAAGATGCGGATTTCGTTACCACTCAGCTGCGAGTAGGGCAACTTAAAGCCCGTGAGAAGGATGAGCGTATCCCGCTGAGCCACGGTTATCTGGGACAGGAAACGAACGGTGCGGGCGGTCTGTTCAAAGGTTTGCGTACCATTCCGGTTATTTTTGACATTGTGAAAGATGTGGAAGAACTGTGCCCTAATGCGTGGGTGATTAACTTTACTAACCCGGCCGGGATGGTGACTGAAGCGGTCTATCGTCATACGAATTTCAAGAAATTCATCGGCGTGTGTAATATTCCCGTCGGCATGAAAATGTTCATTAGCGATGTGCTGGCGCTCAAAGAGAGCGATGATTTATCTATCGATCTGTTCGGTCTGAACCATATGGTCTTTATCAAAGACGTACTGGTTAACGGCGTGTCACGTTTTGATGAGCTGCTGGATGGCGTCGCATCGGGCGAATTGAAAGCGTCTACCGTGAAGAACATCTTTGACCTGCCGTTTAGTGAAGGACTGATTCGTTCGCTGAAGCTGCTGCCGTGCTCTTATTTGCTCTACTACTTCAAGCCAAAAGAGATGCTGGCGATTGAAATGGGTGAATACTATAAAGGCGGGGCACGCGCTCAGGTGGTACAGAAAGTTGAGAAACAACTCTTTGATCTCTATAAAAATCCTGAGCTGAACGTTAAGCCGAAGGAGCTGGAGCAGCGCGGTGGCGCTTATTACTCTGACGCAGCCTGTGAAGTGATCAACGCTATCTACAACGACAAGCAGACCGAACACTATGTCAACATTCCACACCATGGGCATGTCGATAACATTCCTGCGGACTGGGCGGTAGAAATGACCTGCACGTTGGGACGCAACGGCGCCACGCCACACCCACGTATTACTCATTTTGATGAGAAAGTCCTTGGTCTTATCTATACCATTAAAGGTTTTGAAGTGGCAGCGAGCAACGCGGCACTGAGCGGCGAGCTAAATGACGTGCTGCTGGCACTGAACCTGAGCCCGCTGGTGCATTCTGACCGCGATGCTGAAGTCCTCGCGCGTGAATTGATTCTGGCGCATGAACAATGGCTGCCAAATTTCGCCGGGTGCATTGAGAAACTGAAAAGCGAACAACACTAACTGAGGTCGGCTATGGAACGCGTACTGATTGTAAATGCGGATGATTTTGGCCTGAGTAAAGGACAAAACTACGGCATTGTTGAAGCCTGCCGCAATGGCGTGGTCACCTCGACGACGGCGTTGGTGAATGGCGCGGCGATTGACCATGCGGTACAGCTGAGTCGTGACATACCTGCACTTGCCGTCGGGATGCACTTTGTTCTGACGCTGGGCAGACCGTTGACGCCTATGCCGGGCCTTACACGTGACGGATTGCTGGGGAAATGGATCTGGCAGATGGCAGAGGAA
The DNA here is from genome assembly GCF_019584005.1 of Citrobacter sp. EC_71. Classification (NCBI taxonomy): domain Bacteria; kingdom Pseudomonadati; phylum Pseudomonadota; class Gammaproteobacteria; order Enterobacterales; family Enterobacteriaceae; genus Citrobacter; species Citrobacter sp. EC_71. Next base: position 46,132 of record NZ_VDAY01000018.1, on the reverse strand, counting down.
GATGCTTTGCCGCTGGATGAAATTTCGCAAGAGCTGGCCGCACAGTATCAGCGTTTTATAGACCTGTTTGGGCGGGAACCGACGCATCTGGATAGTCATCACCATGTGCATATGTTCCCGCAGATTTTCCCCATTGTCGCAAGCTTTGCAGCCGAACGAGGGATTGCGTTGCGTATCGATCGTCAGGCGGTGTTCCAGGCGTCTGATTTACCCGACCGGTTGCGTACTTCCCAGGGATTCAGCAGCGAGTTTTATGGCGAAGCGATTTCTGAGGCGCTGTTTTTACAAACGCTGGACGCCTCAGCAGACCGGGGAGAGTCCTCATTGGAAGTCATGTGTCATCCAGCCTTTATTGATGACACTATTCGTCAAAGTGCCTACTGTTACCCCCGCTTAACTGAGCTTGACGTACTGACGTCTTCGTCACTGAAATATGCTATTGCGGAGCGCGGTTATCGTCTTGGCAGTTTTCTGAACGTGTAATTCCTGAGTTTGCGGCGCAATTATGCGCCGCATTTTTTTAGGCAGGGATCGCGTCGATTTTTCCGGCTCGCGACCAGACACGATGCGCAGTCATCAGTGTCAGCAGGGTATCCATAAACTGTGCGTCTGCACTGTCCGCTTCTACCACGCCTTCCTCACTCTGATGTGTGATATTCAATGCAGCTTTAAGCTGGCGAGCATCTCCAGCCAGGGCGATAGGTTTCAGGTGTTTATACGCTTCGAGTAAGTAATATTTAGCATCTCCATTCATGGCGATATCCGCGATATTCCCACCCGGAACGATAACCGCATCAACCGTCAGCGACGGCGAGCCGGCAAAGGTGCCTGCGATCGTCAGGACGGAGCCATCGTCGGCAACCACGTTGCCCATTCTGGAATAGAGCAGCCTGGCATGGACGCCTTTCGCCTGCAGCGCCTGCATAATGGTGAGCAGATCGTCCGCCTTTATCTGATCATTGAGCAGAATGGCGACCACGCGGCCTTTGATATCACCTTTTGAACCCGCATATAGACTAAGCGAAGGCGCATTGGCTAATCCGTTGACATCCGGCGGAGGGGAGATCTGGGTTTGCTCTTCGGTCAGCTCAAAACCGAGGTTGCTGGCCACGGACTGCGCCAGCGTAGTATCAATATGCGCCAGATGATCGACCACTCTTTCGCGAATATAAGGCCGGGTCACCTTACTGAGTTCGAAACTGAATCCGCCAATAATATGCTGTTGCTCTATTGGCGTCTGGCTTAACCAGAACAGGCGAGGGTGGGCATAGTATTCGCCGAAAGAGGGGCTACGCTCACGAATTTTATTCCCGTCAATGCGCTCCTGATACGACTCAAATCCACCACGTTTTGGCCCCGGCGGCGTTTCTCGTGGCCAGTTGTCATTGATGGAGTTAGGTTCATAGTTGGCGGGATTGGTATCAATATCCATGCGATGCATACCGTCGCGCTGGAAGTTATGATAAGGGCAGGTAGGACGATTGATCGGGATTTCATGGAAGTTGGGCCCACCCAGGCGACTGATCTGTGTGTCCGTATACGAGAACAGTCTGCCCTGTAACAGAGGATCATTGGTAAAATCGATGCCCGGAACGATGTGACCGGGATGAAATGCCGCCTGTTCGTTTTCCGCGAAGAAATTGTCCGGGTTGCGGTTTAGTACCATTTTACCGACGCGCTGAACCGGAACCAGCTCTTCCGGGATGAGTTTGGTCGGATCGAGCAGGTCAAAATCGAATTTAAACTCATCTTCCTCCGGGATTAACTGCAGGCCAAGTTCGTATTCCGGGTAATCACCAGCTTCAATTGCCTCCCACAGATCGCGGCGATGGAAATCAGGATCGCGTCCCGTCAGTTTCTGTGCTTCATCCCATACCAGAGAAGCTTTGCCAGCCAGCGGTTTCCAGTGGAAGCGGACGAAAGTGGCTTTCCCCTGCGCATTAATCAGCCGAAAAGTATGGATACCGAAACCTTCCATCGTGCGATAACTGCGTGGGATCCCCCGGTCAGACATCGCCCACATCACGTTGTGCAGGGTTTCAGGTTGCAACGAGACATAATCCCAGAAGGTATCATGTGCGCTTTGGCCCTGCGGGATAGCCCAATGTGGCTCCGGTTTTACGGCATGGACGAAATCCGGGAATTTATGTGCATCCTGAATAAAAAAGATCGGCGTGTTATTTCCTACCAGATCAAAGATGCCCTCTTCGGTATAAAATTTTGTCGCAAATCCCCGAATATCTCTGACCGTATCTGCTGAGCCCGCGCCGCCCTGGACAGTTGAGAAACGGACAAAAACGGGTGTTATCTTGTTTTCTTCGGATAAGAAATCGGCTTTTGTCGTTGCGCTTAAATCGGTATAAGACTGAAAGTAACCGTGCGCGGCTGACCCTCGGGCGTGAACGATACGTTCTGGTATACGTTCGTGATCGAAATGGGTGATTTTTTCTCGCAGGATAAAATCTTCCAGTAATGTTGGCCCGCGATTTCCGGCGCGCAGCGAGTTTTGATCGTCCGCAATGCGTACGCCCTGATTGGTGGTCAGGGCAAAATCTTCGCTTCCTTTGCGAAAACTGTCCAGCGCGTTGAGTTTGTCACTTCTGATGTCAGGTGCTTTTAAGCTGCCGGACGTTGTAGGTTGCATGCCCGGAGGCGTCGGTTCAGGCGTTGGACGATGTGAACCGTCTGCTGGCGCCAGAGAATCAAGACCAGGTTTGGACTCGCTGGCGTCATGAACCGGCGCAGTGTGATGGAGCGGATGCTTATCTTTCTGTGACATTAAACTCGTCTCCTGTATTCATCGCTGAAAGGGTCGTTGTTGCTGTCAAAAGCTTTAACTATAGACCACTCATTCAGCCCTGCAGGAATATACGAGGAGGTAAAGCGCGATGAGGCAGACAAACCGCGCACGCAAGGCAGGACGCAGGAGGGGAAAATCGGCTAAGATAGCAGTTTTCTGATTTTTAGAATTTGTCTTTAGTGAAACAACTGATTATGAAACCTCTTCGCCAGCAAAATCGTCCGGTTATTAGCTACGTGCCACGCGTGGAGCCTGCTCCGCCAGAGCATGCGGTTAAAATGGATGCGTTTCGTGACGTATGGATACTGCGCGGGAAATATGTCGCTTTTGTCTTAATGGGGGAGTCGTTTCAGCGTTCGCCTGCATTTACTGTTCCGGAATCAGCGCAACGCTGGGCTAATCAGATTCGTCAGGAAAATGAACTGAGCGATTGACTGGATATAAAAAACCGCCGGGGCATTACACGCCGGCGGTTTTTTGTTTTTCAGCAAACAGGCTTAGCGATGCGCCAGTTCCGCGTTATCGTCACTGTCCAGAATCGTTTTATCGGTCTGCTTCAGCCATTGGCTGGTCAGCGTACCGGCAGTCATGGAGCCGCTGACGTTCAGCGCAGTACGACCCATATCAATCAGTGGTTCAACGGAGATCAGCAGAGCAACCAGCGTCACCGGCAGACCCATGGCAGGCAGAACGATCAGCGCAGCAAAGGTCGCGCCGCCACCCACACCCGCAACGCCTGCGGAACTCACTGTCACGATACCTACCAGCGTGGCAATCCACATTGGATCCAGCGGGTTAATACCGACGGTCGGGGCGACCATCACCGCCAGCATGGCCGGGTACAGGCCAGCACAACCGTTCTGACCAATCGTGGCGCCAAATGAGGCGGCAAAACTGGCAATGGATTCAGGTACGCCCAGACGACGGGTTTGTGCTTCCACGTTCAGCGGGATAGACGCGGCGCTGGAACGGCTGGTGAAGGCGAAAGTCAGCACCGGCCAGACTTTACGGAAGTATTTCAGCGGGCTAACGCCGTTCACACCCAGCAGGATCCCGTGTACCACAAACATAATACCCAGACCGAGATACGAAGCGACGACGAAGCTACCCAGCTTGATGATGTCCTGCAGGTTGGAGCCTGCAACCACTTTAGTCATCAGCGCCAGAACACCGTACGGCGTTAATTGCATGACCAGACGAACCAACTTCATCACCCAGCTTTGCAGGGTATCGATAGCGACCAGAACGCGCTCGCCTTTTGGTGCGTCATCTTTCAGCAGTTTCAGTGCGGCTACACCGAGGAATGCTGCGAAGATAACTACGCTGATAATCGACGTCGGGTTCGCTCCGGTCAGATCGGCAAACGGGTTTTTCGGGATGAACGACAGCACCAGTTGCGGAACGCTGAGGTCGGCAACTTTACCAACATAATTGGTTTCGATGGCGTTCAGGCGAGCGGTTTCAGCCCCACCTTGTACCAGACCTTCGGCGGTCAGGCCGAACAGGTTGGTCACCAGAACACCTACCAGTGCGGCAATCAGCGTGGTAAACAGCAGCGTGCCGATCGTCAGGAAGCTAATTTTACCTAACTGAGAGGCGTTGTGCAGACGCGCAACGGCACTGAGTATAGAGGCAAAGACCAGCGGCATAACAATCATTTGCAGCAACTGGACATAACCGTTGCCGACAATGTTGAACCACTGTACGGAATCTTTAAGAACCTGGCTGTCGGAGCCATAAATGGTGTGCAGCGCGAGGCCGAACACCACACCCATGACCAGACCGACCAGTACTTTTTTTGCCAGACTCCACTGTTTGTGACGGGCTTGCGCCAGCACGAACAGCAGCACTACGAACACGATAATGTTCGCGATTAATGGAAAGTTCATCCCCGTTCTCCTGATCTTATTATGCGGATCACCGTACGATGGTGATTCTGTTGGCGCAAGATTAGCAGAACTGTGACATGCCTCTTATATTCAAATGGAATTGTTTATGCCAAAAATGACATTTCGGCTGATTTATTAGTCAACCTGGTGCGTTATGAAACGATTAAACTGCATTTGTAGCGTATTTATCATTTGCGATGACCAGCGTACTGCACTGTTTTCTTGTACGGTCTGCGGCATCCAGATGGCCCAGGCAAACAGCGCCATACACAGGAATCGCTCCAGTTGATTCCCTTTTTGCGGCACAAGGATCGGCAGGCGAAAACGCCAGCGGCAGGGCCAAAGCAGGGGCACGCCTGCCGGGGTCAGCATGTCGGCCAGAATGTGGCTGAGATAACCGAGAACCATGCCTTGTAAGGCATCGGCCGGAATTATCCAGGTATCAGGGACTTTCAGGTAAAACGTGGCCAGCAGGGCAAAGACTGCCAGCAGGCTATGCGTAAACCCGCGATGGCCAAATGCGCGGGCAATGGGTTTCGATATCCACTTCAGACGCTGTCCGAGCAGAGATTTTGGATGATCGATATCCGGTAGCAGACATGTCAAAATGGCTGAAGGGACAATATGCCACCAGTCACCCTGCGCAAGAACGGGCGTTAGCTCGGCATTCTTGGCAAATACCGCACAGGCAATAGAAAAAAGAAGGTGGCCTTCCGCCGTCATGATAAAACCCAATAAACTGTCGATTCATACAGTATAGGGGTTTTATACAGTAGGCGGAAGAGGTGACGTTGTAACCCTTTGTCACAAGTGCGCCTTTACCGCGCCAGCCAACCGCCATCCACGGCCAGCGTATAGCCATGTATATAGTCAGAGGCAGGACTGGCGAGGAAAACGACCGGGCCTTTCAGATCGTCTGGCTTTCCCCAGCGTCCGGCTGGAATACGATCGATAATCTCCTGGTTGCGCTCGCTGTCTTCACGTAGTTGCTGCGTGTTATTGGTCGCCATATAGCCGGGCGCAATAGCGTTGACATTAATACCTTGCGCAGCCCATTCATTGGCCAGCAGGCGGGTGATACCCAGTACACCGCTTTTAGATGCGGTATAGGAAGGAACGCGGATCCCGCCCTGAAATGAGAGCATTGAGGCAATATTAATTATTTTCCCACCGTTACCCTGCGCCACAAACTGTCGCGCCACGGTCTGCGACAGAAAGAACACGGATTTGAGATTCAGGTTCATTACGTCATCCCAGTCTTTTTCGCTGAAGTCCAGCGCATCCTGGCGACGTATGGTGCCCGCATTATTGACCAGAATATCGATCCGACCAAATGCCGCCACCGTTTGTGTCACGATGCCGGAGAGTACGTCCTGTTGGCTGAGATCGGCCTGAATCGCCATAAAACGTCGACCAAGCGCGTTAATTTTCTCTGCGGTTTCATGCGGAGTTTTACGATTCACGCCGACCACATCACAGCCAGCTTCAGCCATCGCCAGTGCCATACCTTGTCCAAGGCCGGTATCACATCCGGTGACGATGGCAACTTTACCTGCGAGACGAAAAGCATCCTGAATCATATTCACCTCAATTATTCATTCCATTCACACTTCACCATGCGGAAAGAATAGGAGAGGCTGAGCAGAAATACAATAAAAATGAAACGCTGTTTTAAAAAAACAATCTCACGGGCAATGATTCGCATTGCCCGTGAGAGGATTAGCCGCGCAGATGAACGGCTGTAAGTTCGGTGAGCGAGGACAGTTTTACGTCGGCCAGTACAAAGCGAGGATCGTCCTGATTTTCATGTGCAGGCACCACGATAGAGCGCATGCGAGCCGCTTTCGAGGCGATCATGCCGTTGACTGAATCTTCCAGGGCAACGCAACTCAAAGGATCAATGCCCAGTTTCGCTGCGCAATCAAGATACACCTGTGGGTGCGGTTTACTGTAGGGCAGTTTCTCCGCGGAGGCCAGCGCATCGAAGCTGTCGCGCAGATCAAACATGGTCAGCACTTTTTCCAGCATATGCAACGGTGATGCGGATGCCAGCCCGACCAGAATTCCCTGCGATTTGCACAACGCCACGGCTTCACGTACGCCAGGCAACAGCGGTCTTGTCTCTTCAACTAACGCAATTGCCCGCGTGATGATACGTGCAGTCACTTCCTGACGTGTGGGACCATTCCACGGTTGCTGCGCAAACCACAAATCAACCACCATGTCGATGCGTAAGCCAAGGGTATCGGGAAGTTCATGGCGGCGAGTGATATCAGCGCCTAAACTTGCCATCACATCCAGTTCGGCCTGATCCCAGAGCGGTTCTGAATCGACCAGTAATCCATCCATATCGAAAATTGTAGCAAGAATTTGACGCGGGGTTGACATCACAACCTCTCCTTTAGGGTGATAAAAGGGATTTCGAGCCAGTCATAACAGGCTCTGAGCGTTCATTATGGCTAATTCTCTATTATACCGCCTTTAAAGATCAGGCGAAAACGGTTATCAACGGGTAAACTTAGGCCAAAATGACACGTCTTTATCAAGGGGAACTCATGACGTATCAACAAGCTGGACGCATTGCCGTCTTGAAAAGGCTGGTGGGATGGGTGATTTTCATTCCCGCGCTGATTTCAACACTGGTTTCTGTACTGAAGTTTATGTATGCGCACAGCGAAAAGCAGGAGGGGATTAATGCGGTAATGCTCGATTTTGCCCACGTAATGATCGACATGATGCGGGTGAACACCCCATTTCTTAACGTATTTTGGTATAACTCGCCGACTCCCGATTTTCAAAGTGGACTCAATCTCGTTTTTTGGCTGATTTTCATCTTGATTTTTATCGGCTTAGCGTTGCAGGATTCAGGTGCAAGAATGAGCCGTCAGGCGCGCTTTTTACGCGAAGGCGTTGAGGACCAGCTGATTCTGGAACAGGCAAAAGGCAGTGAAGGGTTATCACGTGGACAAATCGAGTCACGTATCGTGGTGCCGCACCATACGATCTTTTTACAAATTTTCCCGCTGTATATATTGCCGGTGATTGTTATCGTCATCGGCTACTTTTTCTTCTCATTGCTGGGCTTTTTGTAAGCGTTGACATATCAGGCCTGACTCATTGTGTAACGCCAGGCCTGATAAGCGCGTTGCTAAGCCGCCAGTAACCTATCCATTGCTTTCTGCGCCACAACCAGATGCTGCCCTCCGAACAGAATAGCCCGGTTCAGCAGCGTATAGAGCTGGTAGACAGGCTGTCTGTCGAGAAAATCCAGGGGGAGCGGCGAGACGGACTGATAACCGTCATAAATTTGTGGCGGCTGTTCGGTATGTAACGGCAGCATTGCCAGATCGCACTCCCTGTCTCCCCAGTAGCAGGCAGGGTCGAAGATGTAGGGACCGTTCGGGCCGAGCGCGCAGTTCCCCGACCACAAATCCCCATGCAGGAGCGACGGCTGCGGCTGATGGGAAGCGAGGCGTTGCTGAACATGCTCGACAATGGCGTCAATATTGCCAAACGCAATACCTTTCTCAGCGGCGAGTTCCAGTTGCCAGCCAATACGCTGCTCGGCAAAAAAAGTTGACCAGCGACGTTGCCAGGTATTGGGTTGCGGCGTGGTTGAGAGCGCATTGTCGAAGTCGAGTCCGAACTGCGGCTGATCGCTCCATTCATGCAAATGCGCAAGTTGTTGGCCGAGGATAAACGCGTTGTGCGCGTCAAGCGGACGGGGAGGGAGGAAGTCCATCACCAGGAAACTGTAATCTCTGTCTGCGCCTACCGCCCAAACTTTCGGTACTGATACGGTTTGGCTGCGGGAAAGTAGCTCCAGCTGATCGGCTTCCGCCGTAAAGCCGGTTAACAACTCTCTTTCATCGCATTTGACGAAAAAATCGCGCCCCGCATAGCGTAAATGCCATGCGGCGTGGATCTCTCCGCCGGGCAGTTCATTACGCAGTTCGATTTCGCCTTCACCTAATTGCTCGCTTAAAAGACGACTGATAGCCTGCCACATGATGTCTCTCCCCATGTTGTCTGCCAGATCATAAGGTTAGCGCAAGAATGCGGTTAAAAAACACGAACTGACGCACACCACGGACGCGTCATCGCTCGAAAGGCACTTAATGTTTGTCGTTCTTCTTCATCTCGCACCGTTATGGAGACGTCCGGTTGTACATGATTCACTTCTTTGTAATCACGTGATTTTTTAGCATAGACGTATAACACCCATGCCGACAGTTTTACCGGAACATCCCCCTTCTGTTAAAAGGGGGACGGTGCCATTACTGAGCAAGGTATGCATATATTTTTTGCGTATCGTCCAAAGCGCACAGACGCGTACCTTGATTCAGGGTTGCTGCGCTACCGGCGGCGACACCGAAACGAACAATATCGTCAAAAGGTGCGTTTTCAGCCAGTTTAAGCGTCATAGCGCCGACCATGCTGTCGCCCGCGCCTACGGTGCTTTGACTCTTCACCGGGGGGGGAACCACCTGGACGCAGGTGTCGCGATCAACGCCCAGCGCCCCTTGTGGCCCAAGAGACACCACGACGCGGTGTGCTTTACCCGATTGCACAATCTCCTGTGCGGCTTTACGCACGTCATCGGGCTGGGTGAGTTCGCGGTTCACCAGCGCGCTCAGTTCTTTGAGGTTGGGTTTGACCAGTTCGATATTGCCGATGGCTAACGCCGCCGTTAGCGCCTCGCCTGAGCTATCGACGATGCAGCGAATACCCTGTTTTTGTGCTGAGGTAACGAGTTGGGTCAGCTTCTCAAGCTGTACCCCAGGCGGCAAACTGCCGCTAATCACCAGCAGCGCGCCGGACTCAATTTCCAGCACCTGATCCTGAAGTTGATAGAACTCATCATCGGTCAGCGCAGCCCCGGGCATAACGAAGCGATACTGCTCCCCGCTGGACTCAACGTGGACGTGCAGATTTTGGCGGGTCCAGTCTTTGGCTTCGACCGTAGAGACGGGAACATTTTCGTCGGCGAGCAATGCAACAAGATGCTCTCCCGTGGCCCCGCCCGCGGGGAAGATAGCCGTCGCAGTACCGCCAAGATGCGCTATTGCACGAGCGACGTTGATGCCGCCGCCACCGGGTTCAAAAACCGGCGAAGTACAGCGAAGTTTACCTTCTGGGTAGATTTGCGGAGTAATTGTTGCGCTATCGAGAGAGGGCGCAAGTGTTAACGTATAGATACGTACCATCTTTACCTCCTGTTAGGCTGCCTTCAGTTTGGCACTTAACATCCCGAAAGTGAAGTAATTAACAACATGATTTTTCATATCTTTATTTAAAATTATCGGGTCAAAGTTATATAAATAAAATATCGATTTAAGAACGCTCTTATTCAAAAAATGAAATAAGAATTTATTGCTATGTTATTCGAGTCTTTTTATAATTTGTTACCTTTCAAGGGTCTTTTGTCATTGATCCATATGAAAGTTTCCGAGACCGTTATGGTCTCTTTTTTTGTTGTACGGACTCTTAATAAATGAAGCTTTTGAAGACAGTGCCCGCAGCATTCATGCTGATGGGAGGCCTGCTTGCGTCAATGCATGCTGCCGCCGATGATTCCGTTTTTACTGTCATGGATGACCCTTCCAGCGCGAAAAAACCCTTTGAAGGTAACCTGAACGCGGGATATCTCGCCCAGTCAGGCAACACAAAAAGTTCTTCTTTAACTGCAGACACCAACATGACCTGGTATGGTCAAACCACGGCGTGGTCTCTGTGGGGAAATGCCAGCAATACCTCCTCAAATGATGAGCGTTCATCAGAGAAGTATGCCGTAGGGGGCCGTAGTCGTTACAACATGACCGACTATGACTATCTCTTTGGGCAGGCAAGCTGGTTGACCGACCGTTACAACGGTTATCGCGAGCGTGACGTACTGACCGCAGGTTACGGTCGTCAGTTCCTCAATGGACCGGTGCACAGCTTCCGTTTTGAATTCGGTCCTGGTGTTCGTTATGACGAGCACACTGATGGCACCACCGAAACGCAGCCGTTGGGCTATGCGTCCGGGGCCTATGCGTGGCAGATGACGGACAACACCAAGTTTACTCAGGGTGTATCGGTATTCGGTGCTGACGATACGACACTCAATTCTGAAACGGCTTTGAACGTTGCCATCAACGAACACTTCGGGTTAAAGGTGGCTTACAACGTGACCTGGAACTCTGAGCCGCCGGCAACTGCGCCGGAGCATACCGATCGTCGAACGACCGTTTCGCTCGGTTATCGTATGTAATGACAAGCCGGGTCAAATAATTGACCCGGTTTTCCCAATTAAAGATAAGTTTATTTAATATTTAATCTACGCTTTATTTTTAACACATATCAATAACGCACTATTTATCAGATGAATTCGATTTAATAGATAAATAAGCGGAACCGCACGGCAGTTGCCAATAATTTAACCCCAGATCATGGCGGCCCAGCGTAGGAGCAGTATTGCCGCACAAATAACAAGCAGAATCACCACCATCTTCCAGTGTTTCTTCGCAAAGCGATTTGTTGGCATAGTTCTTTCCTGCTCATATTCGATGACTTTCGGCAAGTGTAACAAAGACGTCAGGGTGTCAGTGAATTGATTTACATCATACAGTGCGCGTTGATTGCTGCTTTGATCGGCTCGTAACACCGTGTACACTGTCAACGGTGTTATCAAAAAGCGGGTGTAGGTCCAGCGTAGCTACCAAGGCAACCAGTGACATATTTCGCAGAGTGAAGCGGGAATCAGCCCACACCTTTTTGATAATTTTAAATATTGAATCTTTGTATGTGATCTTACGTGTGGGTCACCACTGCAAATAAGGATATAACATGCCTGTTATTACTCTTCCTGATGGCAGCCAACGCCATTACGACCACGCTGTAAGCCCCATGGATGTTGCGCTGGACATCGGTCCAGGTCTGGCGAAAGCCACTATTGCTGGCCGTGTTAACGGTGAGCTGGTAGATGCTTCCGATCTGATTGAACATGATGCGAAGCTCTCCATCATCACCGCGAAGGATGAAGAAGGTCTGGAGATCATTCGTCACTCCTGTGCGCACCTGTTAGGGCACGCGATCAAACAACTCTGGCCGCACACCAAAATGGCGATCGGACCGGTTGTTGACAACGGTTTTTACTACGATATCGATCTTGACCGTACGTTAACCCAGGAAGACGTCGACGCGCTCGAGAAGCGGATGCACGAGCTCGCTGAGAAAAACTACGATGTCATTAAGAAGAAAGTCAGCTGGTACGAAGCGCGTGAAACCTTCGTGAAGCGTGGTGAGACCTATAAAGTCTCTATTCTTGATGAAAACATTGCCCATGATGACAAGCCTGGCTTGTACCATCATGAAGAATATGTCGATATGTGCCGTGGCCCGCACGTGCCGAACATGCGTTTCTGCCATCACTTCAAACTGATGAAGACCGCTGGGGCATACTGGCGTGGCGACAGCAATAATAAGATGCTGCAGCGTATTTATGGTACTGCATGGGCAGATAAAAAAGCCCTCAACGCCTACCTGCAACGTCTGGAAGAAGCCGCCAAACGCGATCACCGTAAAATCGGTAAACAGCTTGACCTGTATCATATGCAGGAAGAAGCGCCGGGTATGGTGTTCTGGCACAATGATGGCTGGACTATCTTCCGTGAACTGGAAGTCTTTGTTCGTTCGAAACTGAAAGAATACCAGTATCAGGAAGTTAAAGGTCCGTTCATGATGGACCGCGTGCTGTGGGAAAAAACAGGTCACTGGGATAACTACAAAGATGCGATGTTCACGACGTCTTCAGAGAACCGTGAATACTGCATTAAGCCGATGAACTGCCCGGGTCACGTACAGATCTTTAATCAGGGTCTGAAATCTTATCGCGATCTGCCGCTGCGTATGGCTGAGTTTGGTAGCTGCCACCGTAACGAGCCGTCAGGCGCGCTGCACGGTCTGATGCGTGTTCGTGGCTTCACTCAGGATGATGCGCATATCTTCTGTACTGAAGAACAGATCCGTGATGAAGTTAACGCTTGTATTCGTATGGTCTACGATATGTACAGCACCTTTGGCTTCGAGAAGATCGTTGTCAAACTGTCCACTCGCCCCGAAAAACGTATCGGTAGCGATGAAATGTGGGACCGTGCTGAAGCTGACCTGGCCGTTGCGTTGGAAGAAAACAACATCCCGTTTGAGTTCCAACTGGGTGAGGGCGCGTTCTACGGTCCGAAAATTGAATTTACCCTGTATGACTGCCTCGATCGTGCATGGCAGTGCGGTACTGTACAGCTGGACTTCTCTCTGCCGTCCCGTTTAAGCGCCTCTTATGTTGGCGAGAACAACGAGCGTCAGGTGCCGGTTATGATTCACCGTGCAATTCTTGGGTCGATGGAACGTTTCATCGGTATCCTGACCGAAGAGTTCGCTGGCTTCTTCCCGACCTGGCTTGCGCCGGTTCAGGTTGTGGTCATGAACATTACTGATTCTCAGTCTGAATACGTTAACGAATTAACGCAGAAACTACAAAATGCGGGCATTCGTGTAAAAGCAGACTTGAGAAATGAGAAGATAGGCTTTAAAATCCGCGAGCACACTTTACGTCGTGTCCCTTACATGTTGGTCTGTGGCGACAAAGAGGTTGAAGCAGGCAAAGTTGCCGTGCGCACCCGTCGTGGCAAAGACTTGGGCAGCCTGGACGTAAATGAAGTGATTGAGAAGCTGCAACAAGAGATTCGCAGCCGCAGTCTTCAACAACTGGAGGAATAAGGTATTAAAGGCGGAAAACGAGTTCAAACGGCACGTCCGAATCGTATCAATGGCGAGATTCGCGCCCTGGAAGTTCGCTTAACAGGTCTGGAAGGCGAAGCTTTGGGTATTGTGAGTCTGAGAGAAGCAATCGAAAAAGCTGAAGAAGCTGGAGTAGATTTAGTTGAAATCAGCCCTAACGCCGAACCGCCAGTTTGTCGTATTATGGACTACGGCAAGTTCCTTTATGAAAAGAGTAAGTCTTCTAAGGAACAGAAGAAAAAGCAAAAAGTTATCCAGGTTAAGGAAATTAAATTCCGTCCTGGCACCGACGATGGCGATTACCAGGTAAAACTCCGCAGCCTGGTACGCTTTCTGGAAGATGGCGATAAGGCTAAGATCACGCTGCGTTTTCGCGGCCGTGAGATGGCCCACCAACAGATCGGTATGGAAGTGCTCAACCGCGTCCGTGACGATCTGAGTGAACTGGCAGTAGTCGAATCCTTCCCTACGAAGATCGAAGGCCGTCAGATGATCATGGTGCTCGCTCCTAAGAAGAAACAGTAAGGCCTTCAAGTAGCAATGTCTGTGGAGCCTGCGGGTTCCACAGCCGTTGTTCGCCTACGTTTCGTTTATTAACAATGCGAAGTGGAAGTTATTAAAATGCCAAAAATTAAGACCGTACGCGGTGCTGCTAAGCGCTTCAAAAAAACCGGTGGTGGTGGATTTAAGCGTAAGCACGCAAACCTGCGTCATATTCTGACCAAAAAATCTACTAAGCGTAAACGTCACCTGCGTCCAAAAGGCCTGGTTTCTAAAGGCGATCTGGGTCTGGTTATCGCGTGCCTGCCGTACGCATAAGCCGTTAACGTTTAATTAATTTTTTACTAAGAATATAGATACAGGAGAGCACATATGGCTCGCGTAAAACGTGGTGTAGTTGCCCGTGCACGTCACAAGAAAATTTTGAAACAAGCTAAAGGCTACTACGGTGCGCGTTCTCGCGTATACCGCGTTGCCTTCCAGGCTGTTATCAAAGCTGGTCAGTACGCTTATCGTGACCGTCGTCAGAAAAAGCGTCAGTTCCGTCAACTGTGGATTGCGCGTATCAACGCAGCAGCACGTCAGAACGGTATTTCTTACAGCAAATTCATCAACGGCCTGAAAAAAGCCTCTGTTGAAATCGACCGTAAGATCCTGGCTGACATCGCAGTATTCGACAAAGTAGCGTTCACCGCTCTGGTTGAAAAAGCGAAAGCAGCTCTGGCATAAGCCGGTGAAAAGAGGGAGCCTGGCTCCCTCTCTTTTATTGTAGGGCAATCAATTGGTTGACAATTTACCCGTAAGCCTTTTCAATAAAGGTTGTCCGGTTTTTACCACACAAGGTAACGCAAGCATGAATGCTGCTATTTTCCGCTTCTTCTTTTACTTTAGCACCTGAACTCAGGAGGCTTGCGCGTGAAAGAAGAAACGGAAAACAGCGCCTAAAAGCCTCCCTGGTGGAGGCTTTTTTTATACGCGTCATCCTTCAAGTTGTCTCTGTGTTGGCTGCATTCGCTCACCCCAGTCACGTACTGATGTACGCTCCTGAGGATTTGCTCTTTTGCCGCCTTGATACAACTTGAATGATTTTGCGTATATACGAGCGACTAGTGAATATCGCCACATAACGAGGAAAACCATGTCACATCTCGCAGAGCTGGTTGCCAGTGCAACGGCCGCCATTAACCAGGCTTCAGATGTTGCCGCGTTAGACAATGTCCGCGTCGAATATTTGGGCAAGAAAGGGCACTTGACCCTTCAGATGACAACCCTGCGCGAGCTGCCGCCAGAAGAGCGTCCGGCAGCAGGTGCGGTGATAAACGAAGCCAAAGAACAGGTACAGCAAGCGCTGAATGCACGTAAAGCCGAATTAGAAAGTGCTGCGCTGAATGCCCGTCTGGCTGAAGAAACGATCGATATCTCACTGCCGGGACGTCGTATCGAAAACGGCGGTCTGCATCCGGTAACACGTACTATCGACCGTATTGAAAGCTTCTTTGGTGAGTTGGGCTTTACCGTGGCGACCGGTCCGGAAATCGAAGATGACTATCATAACTTCGACGCACTGAATATTCCTGGCCATCATCCGGCACGTGCTGACCACGACACCTTCTGGTTTGACGCGACCCGTCTGCTGCGTACGCAGACTTCCGGTGTGCAGATCCGCACCATGAAAGAAAAACAGCCGCCGATCCGTATCATCGCCCCTGGGCGCGTATATCGTAACGACTACGATCAGACGCACACTCCAATGTTCCATCAGATGGAAGGGCTGATTGTTGATACCAACATCAACTTCACCAACCTGAAAGGTACGCTGCACGATTTCCTGCGCAACTTCTTTGAAGAAGACCTGCAGGTTCGCTTCCGTCCTTCTTACTTCCCGTTCACCGAACCTTCTGCGGAAGTTGATGTGATGGGCAAAAACGGCAAATGGCTGGAAGTGCTGGGCTGCGGGATGGTTCACCCGAACGTGCTGCGCAACGTGGGTATCGATCCGGAGATCTACTCTGGCTTTGCATTCGGTATGGGTATGGAGCGTCTGACCATGTTGCGTTATGGCGTAACCGATCTGCGTTCTTTCTTCGAAAACGATCTGCGTTTCCTCAAACAGTTTAAATAAAGGCAGGATAAAACAATGAAATTCAGTGAACTGTGGTTACGCGAATGGGTAAACCCGGCGATTGATAGCGATGCGCTGTCAAACCAAATCACGATGGCGGGTCTGGAAGTTGACGGTGTGGAACCTGTTTCGGGCGCGTTCAACGGCGTGGTGGTGGGTGAAGTGGTTGAGTGCGCTCAGCACCCGAACGCTGACAAACTGCGCGTCACCAAAGTGAATGTAGGCGGCGACCGCCTGTTGGATATCGTCTGTGGCGCGCCGAACTGCCGTCAGGGCCTGAAAGTGGCTGTGGCAACCGTGGGCGCCGTACTGCCGGGCGACTTTAAAATTAAAGCGGCGAAACTGCGTGGTGAACCGTCTGAAGGCATGCTGTGCTCGTTCTCCGAGCTGGGCATTTCCGACGATCATAGCGGCATTATCGAACTGCCCGCCGATGCGCCAATTGGCACCGATATCCGCGAATACCTGAAGCTTGACGATAACACCATCGAAATCAGCGTTACGCCGAACCGCGCCGACTGCCTGGGTATCATCGGTGTGGCACGTGATGTGGCTGTACTGAACCAGGCTCCATTGGTTGAGCCGCAAATCGCGCCTGTAGCCGCAACCATTAGCGACGTCCTGCCGATTCAGGTCGAAGCAGTGGAAGCTTGCCCGCGCTATCTGGGCCGCGTTGTGAAAGGCATCAACGTTAAAGCGCCAACTCCGTTGTGGATGAAAGAAAAACTGCGTCGCTGCGGCATCCGCTCCATTGATGCAGTCGTTGACGTCACCAACTATGTGCTGCTCGAACTGGGTCAGCCAATGCATGCGTTCGACAAAGATCGCATCGACGGTGGGATTGTTGTTCGTATGGCAAAAGAGGGGGAAACCCTGGTTCTGCTGGACGGCAGCGAAGCGAAACTGAATGCGGATACGCTGGTGATTGCGGACCATAACAAAGCGCTGGCCATGGGCGGCATCTTTGGTGGCGAACATTCCGGCGTGAATGATGAAACGCAAAACGTCCTGCTGGAATGCGCATTCTTCAGCCCGCTGTCTATTACCGGTCGCGCACGTCGTCATGGCCTGCACACCGATGCCTCTCACCGCTATGAGCGTGGTGTCGATCCGGCGCTGCAGTATAAAGCGATGGAGCGCGCTACCCGTTTGCTGATTGATATCTGCGGCGGTGAAGCCGGTCCTATTATTGATGTGACCAACGAAGCGACGCTGCCAAAACGCGCGACTATTACGCTTCGCCGCAGCAAACTGGATCGTCTGATCGGACACCATATTGCTGATGACCAGGTGAGCGATATTCTGCGTCGTCTGGGTTGTGACGTCACGGAAGGTCAGGATGAGTGGAAAGCGGTAGCGCCGAGCTGGCGTTTCGATATGGAAATCGAAGAAGATCTGGTCGAAGAAGTTGCCCGTGTATACGGGTATGACAATATCCCGAATACGCCAATTCAGGCTGGTCTGATCATGGGTACGCATCGTGAAGCGGATTTATCGCTGAAACGTGTAAAAACCATGCTGAATGACAAAGGCTACCAGGAAGTTATTACCTACAGCTTTGTCGACCCGAAAATTCAGGCGTTGCTGCATCCGGGTGAAGAATCGCTGCTGCTGCCAAGCCCAATTTCTATTGATATGTCAGCAATGCGCTTGTCACTGTGGACCGGTTTGCTGTCAACGGTGGTGTATAACCAGAATCGTCAGCAGAACCGTGTGCGTATTTTTGAAACGGGTTTACGTTTCGTACCGGATACGCAGGCCAACCTTGGGATCCGTCAGGATCTGATGCTGGCAGGCGTGATCTGCGGTAACCGTCATGATGAACACTGGAATCTGGCAAAAGAGACCGTTGATTTCTATGATTTGAAAGGCGATCTGGAAGCGGTTCTCGACCTGACCGGCAAACTGGCGGACATTCAGTTCAAAGCTGAAGCGAATCCAGCACTGCATCCGGGTCAGTCTGCGGCGATTTATCTGAAAGGTGAACGTATTGGTTTCATTGGGGTTGTTCATCCTGAACTGGAACGTAAACTGGATCTGAACGGTCGCACTCTGGTATTTGAACTTGAGTGGAACAAGCTCGCAGACCGCGTGGTGCCTCAGGCGCGTGAAGTTTCTCGCTTCCCAGCGAACCGTCGCGACATCGCAGTCGTTGTGGCAGAAAACGTTCCCGCTGCGGATATTTTATCCGAGTGTAAGAAAGTTGGCGTAAATCAGGTAGTTGGCGTAAACTTATTTGACGTGTACCGCGGTAAGGGTGTTGCGGAGGGTTATAAGAGCCTCGCTATCAGCCTGATCCTTCAGGATACCAGCCGTACACTTGAAGAAGAGGAGATTGCCGCTACCGTCGCCAAATGTGTAGAGGCATTAAAAGAGCGATTCCAGGCATCATTGAGGGATTGAACCTATGGCGCTTACAAAAGCTGAAATGTCAGAATATCTGTTTGATAAGCTTGGGCTTAGCAAGCGGGATGCCAAAGAACTGGTCGAGCTGTTTTTCGAAGAGATCCGTCGTGCTCTGGAAAATGGTGAGCAGGTAAAACTCTCTGGTTTTGGTAACTTCGATCTGCGTGATAAGAATCAACGTCCGGGCCGTAACCCGAAAACGGGCGAAGATATTCCCATTACAGCACGGCGCGTGGTGACCTTCAGACCCGGACAGAAGTTAAAAAGCCGGGTTGAAAACGCAACGCCCAAAGAAGAGTGATTTAACGATTCGTTAAGTTACTTGCGCTGCCAAGCGCAAAGCATGACGTATATAACTAAAAAGGCCGCTCTGCGGCCTTTTTCCTTTTCACTACCGAAACAGCACCGTAGAATCACCCCCATCTCTTTTCAGCAGAATGGAAAACATGCTGACTTTCGCCCATCAACAGCAGCGACGAAACGTGCGCTGGATACTGTCTCTGTCAGTGCTGATGTTACTGGCAACGATTTTAAGCTTGTGCGCAGGAGAACAATGGATCGCTCCCGGCGACTGGTTCAGCGCCCGCGGCGATCTGTTCGTCTGGCAAATCCGCTTTCCTCGTACCCTCGCCGTTTTGCTGGTAGGCGCTGCGTTGGCCTTATCCGGTGCGGTAATGCAGGCCCTCTTTGAAAATCCCCTCGCGGAACCGGGTCTACTGGGCGTGTCTAACGGCGCAGGAGTTGGGCTCATCGCTGCGGTGCTGCTCGGCCAGGGACAGCTTCCCGGCTGGGCGTTGGGTTTATGCGCCATCGCCGGGGCGCTGATTATTACTCTCATTCTGTTACGCTTTGCCCGTCGGCATTTGTCTACCAGTCGCTTGCTGCTGGCGGGAGTGGCGCTGGGCATTATCTGTAGCGCGCTGATGACGTGGGCCATCTACTTTTCCACCTCTTTTGACTTACGACAACTGATGTACTGGATGATGGGTGGCTTTGGCGGCGTAGACTGGCATCAGGCCTGGCTGATGGTGGCGTTGATCCCCGTACTGATATGGATCTGCTGTCAGTCTCAGCCGATGAATATGCTGGCGCTGGGGGAAACTTCTGCGCGCCAACTGGGGTTACCATTATGGTTCTGGCGCAATCTGCTGGTGGTCGCCACGGGATGGATGGTCGGCGTAAGCGTGGCGCTGGCGGGAGCGATTGGTTTCATTGGATTGGTTATCCCACATATTTTGCGGTTGTGTGGTTTAACCGATCACCGTGTTCTCCTGCCTGGCTGCGCGTTGGCTGGCGCAATCGCGTTATTGTTTGCCGATGTTGTCGCGCGTTTGGTGCTGGCTTCGGCTGAACTGCCCATCGGCGTGGTGACGGCTACCATGGGAGCCCCGGTATTTATCTGGCTATTGTTGAAAGCCGCGCGCTAGAAAGCGTTGGTTCGGTCTATGATTAAAAACTGAAAATCAACCTGTTGTTCTGGAGATGCTATGCAAGACACTATCCTCAATACAGAAGTGACGACCATTGACGGCGAGGCGACTACGCTGCAACCGTATTCCGGCAATGTACTGTTAATCGTCAACGTTGCTTCAAAATGTGGACTGACGCCGCAATACGAACAACTGGAGAACCTGCAGAAAGCCTGGCATCAGCAGGGCTTCAATGTGCTTGGTTTTCCCTGCAATCAGTTTCTGGGCCAGGAACCGGGCAGCGAAGACGAAATAAAAACGTATTGCAGTATGACCTGGGGCGTTACTTTCCCGATGTTCAGCAAGATTGACGTCAACGGCGAGGGGCGTCATCCGCTCTATCAGAAGCTGATTGATGCCGCGCCAACGGCTGTTGCGCCAGCAGACAGTGGATTCTATGAACGTATGGTCAGTAAAGGCCGGGCGCCGCTCTACCCGGACGATATCCTGTGGAACTTTGAGAAGTTTTTAGTGGGGCGGGATGGGCAAGTACTGCAACGATTCTCTCCGGATATGACGCCTGAGGATCCTATGCTGGTGCAAAGCATCAAGAAGGCGCTGGCAAACTAATGTCTCGATTGATGCAGCTACAGGATGTAGCGGAATCGACCCGGCTCGGCCCGCTTTCTGGTGAAATAAAAGCAGGGGAAATCCTGCATTTGGTGGGACCTAATGGTGCGGGGAAAAGTACGCTGTTGGCGCGTATGGCGGGTTTGACGACCGGGGAGGGCAGCATCACCTTTGGCGACATGGCGCTTGAAGAATGGCCGGCAGCAAAGCTGGCGCAATATCGTGCTTATCTTGCGCAACAGCAAAACCCGCCTTTTGCCATGCCAGTCTGGCATTTTCTGACGCTGCATCAACCCGACAAAGCGCGAGTCGATCTGTTACAGGAGGTCGCCGATGCGCTGGGTTTGGGGGATAAGCTGGGGCGTGGCGTGAATCAACTCTCCGGCGGTGAATGGCAGCGTGTACGCCTCGCTGCCGTTATTTTGCAAATTTGCCCGCAAGCAAATCCATTCGGTCAGCTTTTACTGTTGGATGAGCCGATGAACAGCCTGGACGTCGCGCAACAAAACGCCCTGGACAAGTTATTGGGGCAGCTTTGTTTGCAGGGAATAGCGATTGTAATGAGCAGCCATGACCTCAATCATACCTTGCGGCATGCGCATAAGGCCTGGTTGCTCAAACGTGGGAAGCTGGTTGCAAGTGGCTCACGTGATACGGTCCTGACGCCAGCTAATCTGTCTGCGGCTTACGGCGTGAACTTCCGTCGTTTGGATATCGAAGGCCACAGAATGCTCATATCAACCACTTAAGTTAAATGGGTTCTTGAAAATCATATAATTTCCACGCTAAATTGGCATAAAAATTAAATCCAGAGGATTCGTCCTGAATGCGTTTTTGGCTCCTTTTCATCACAGCATTGTTTTTGGCGGGCTGCAGCAGCCATCGTGCTCCTGCGCCAAATGCCCACTTGTCGGATTCTATCGCCGTGATCGCCGGTCTTAATGACCAGCTACAAACCTGGCATGGTACACCTTATCGTTATGGTGGTATGAGCCGTAGCGGAGTGGATTGCTCAGGGTTTGTTTTGATGACAATGCGGGATCAATTCGATCTACAGCTCCCGCGCGACACGCGCACGCAATCAAAGATTGGTACCGAAATCGATAAAGATGATTTGCTGCCTGGCGATCTGGTTTTCTTTAAAACCGGATCCGGAGAAAGTGGTCTGCATGTCGGCATTTACGACACCAATAATCAATTTATTCATGCCTCAACCAGCCGCGGAGTGATGCGCTCGTCACTGGATAATGTCTACTGGCGTAAAAACTTTTGGCAGGCTCGACGTATTTAATCCTCACAACTGACGAGGCTGCCAACGACTGCGCAGCCTCGCCCTCAGCGTTTTCACCTTAACTTTTATATCTGTCTTAAGCAGAACAATAACCCTGCGCGTTAAGAGAGTATCTTACTAAAAATATGATTTATACCGAGATATTAAAAAGTGCAAAGCTGGATATTCGCTTATAATCAGGATAAGCTAAAAAAAAGGATTCGATTTACTGGCTATAAAGGGAAAAATGAAAGAGCCTCTACTTGCATCAGCAGTAACGTATTTCTCCATCCTTTGCTACAGGATGCCGGATAACACCTATGCAGAGGGGCTGGTACGATGATTGTTTCACTGGATAATCTTTATCAATCGGAATTCTCTTTTCTTCCGGCGAGAAGTGAAAAAGGCGATCTTGAGTTCGTAGATATCGTCACCAGTTTTGCCAGCCTGCATGGGGATGTGCGTATACCAACCGAGCTGGTCTTACCCCGGATGTCGGACGATGAGCAATACCGTTTATTTGCAGAAAAACTAGAATTAATCGAAACGTGCCAACATTTTTTTATTCAGCGCAGAGTCTCAGCCTGGATTAATTTAACTCCGGCAATTGCTAATACTTTATTATCAGACGCTAAATATGCTTCACAAATTTAACGATTTTCATTTCTGGAACTGACTATTAATGAAAGCTATCCAGAGTTAAACAAAGGTAAAGACAATCCAACGCTGGCTGCGCTTGCGGCAAGATTTCCATTAGTTTTACAAAACTATGGCGCCGGCGGCATATCAACGCGGGCAGTTTTTGATGGCCTGTTCAAACGTGTGGTGTTGGATAAAAACTTTGTTCAACAAAGGATTGCACATATTTCATTTGAACCATTTATGCGCGCTATCCAGGCGCAAATCTCACCCTGCTGTGAGTCAATCATCATTAGCGGTATTGACACGCAAGAGATGCTGGCGCGAGTGCTTCCTCTCGGTTTCAGCGCGATGCAGGGAGGACTGTGGCCTGCGGTGCCGCCCGCGCAGATAATTTCATTGTCCAGGATATAACCCTTTTATTTGCTGGTGTTTAACAGGCTATTAACAGTCTACACTAGAGACAGGAGGCCTTATGACCCTGTCTTTTACCACCCGCTGGCGTGATGAATTACCAGCAACCTATACAGCACTCTCGCCCACGCCCCTGAAAAACGCGCATCTTATCTGGCATAACGATGCTCTGGCTGAGCAATTGGCTATTCCTGCGGCGCTGTTTACTCTTCCAGATGGTTCAGGCGTTTGGGGAGGCGAATCCTTGCTTCCCGGGATGTCGCCTTTAGCGCAAGTTTATAGTGGACATCAGTTCGGCGTCTGGGCCGGGCAGCTTGGCGACGGACGCGGGATCCTGCTGGGCGAACAACAGCTTGCTGATGGCTCGACGCTTGACTGGCACCTGAAAGGCGCCGGACTCACGCCTTATTCCCGCATGGGCGATGGGCGCGCCGTGCTGCGTTCAACCATTCGCGAAAGTCTGGCCAGCGAGGCGATGCACTATCTGGGAATACCCACCACGCGGGCATTGTCGATTGTCACCAGCGACACGCCGGTATATCGCGAAACGGTAGAGCATGGGGCGATGCTCATCCGCGTGGCGCAAAGCCATATGCGCTTTGGCCATTTTGAACACTTTTACTATCGTCGCGAGCCGGAAAAAGTCCGTCAACTGGCAGACTTCGCGATTCGTCATTACTGGCCGCATTGGCAGGAAGAAGCCGATAAATATCAGCTGTGGTTTAGCGATATTGTCACGCGTACCGCAAGCTTAATCGCCGACTGGCAGGCGGTAGGGTTTGCGCATGGCGTTATGAATACGGACAACATGTCGATTCTGGGGCTGACGATGGATTACGGTCCGTATGGTTTTCTTGATGACTACGTGCCAGATTTTATCTGTAACCACTCCGATCATCAGGGACGATACAGTTTCGATAATCAACCCGCCGCCGCGTTGTGGAACCTGCAACGTCTGGCGCAAACCCTGTCGCCATTTATCCCTGTCGAGGCGCTCAATGATGCGCTGGACAATTACCAACTGGCGCTGTTAACGCGTTACGGTCAACGGATGCGGCAAAAGCTCGGCTTCTTTAGCGAGCAGAAAAACGATAACGAGCTGCTGAGTGAACTGTTTAGCCTGATGGCGCGAGAAAGAAGCGACTATACGCGAACGTTTCGCATGCTCAGTCTGACGGAACAACACAGTGCGCTATCTCCGCTACGCGATGAGTTTGTGGACCGTGCGGCTTTTGACGGCTGGTTCACGCGGTATCGCTCGCGTCTGGAACAGGACAGCGTTGCTGACGATGTCAGACAAACACAGATGAAGGCGGCAAACCCGGCGATGGTTTTACGCAACTGGCTGGCGCAACGGGCGATTAGTCAGGCGGAGCAGGGTGATTACGCCGAGCTACATCGGCTGCACCAGGCGTTGCGTACCCCGTTTGTGGATCGCGATGATGACTATGTCAGTCGGCCGCCTGACTGGGGCAAACGGCTGGAAGTGAGCTGTTCAAGCTAAGGTGCCAGAAATACCTGTGGGGACGCGTTGGCCGGATGATGGCCAACGTGAACCTGAGCACCGTACCAGCGCATCAGATCATCGGCCCGTAACACGGTCTCCGGCGTCCCTTGCGACGCCAGCCTGCCATTATGCAATAACACTATTCTGTCAGCCCACAAGGCGGCGAGATTCAAATCGTGAAGCACAATACACACATGCAGCTCTCCTGAAGCGACAAGCGTTTTCAGTAACCGCAGCAGATGCTGCTGGTGGTAAAGATCCAGAGCAGAGGTGGGTTCATCAAGAAATAACCAGCCGCGAGGCGCTCCGTCGCACCAGAGTTGCGCCAGGGCTCGGGCTAACTGCACGCGCTGTTGCTCGCCGCCGGAAAGCGCGGCGTATTGCCGACCTGCCAATGGTGTGCATCCGGTCATGTCCATCACCTGCGCGATAAGGCGAGATTCCGAACGCTGGGTCCAGGGCGCGCGTCCCATCGCGATAACGGCCTCTACCGGCCAGTCAAATCCCAGTTGCGTTTGCTGACGCATCACCGCCCGATGGCGCGACAGGGTCTGCGTATGCCACTCATTCAGCGCTTTGCCCGCCAGCACGCAGCGCCCGGCAATAGGTTTGAGGAAACCGGTCAACAGGCGCAGCAGGGTAGATTTCCCCGCACCGTTTGGGCCGATGAGAGCCACCAGTTCACCTTTTGCGAGGGCAAGCGATACATCAGCAATCACCGACTTGCCCGCCACGCGATAGTGAAGCCCTTCAGCAACGAAATATTCAGCCATGCGATCCTCGCTGACGAAAAATAAGCCATAAAAACCACGGGGCGCCGAGCAGACTGGTTAACAGACCGACCGGCATTTCCGCCGGCGCAACTGAAGTGCGGGCCAGCGTGTCGGCAATCAGTAATAAAAACGCGCCCGCCAGCACGGAACCGGGGATAACGGCCCGATGGTCTGCGCCGAGCCACATCCGCATTAAATGCGGGATAACCAGCCCGATGAAGCCAATTACGCCGCTTACTGCTACCGCTGCGGCTACCAGCAAGGCGCTGCAAAGCAGCAAAATACGCTGGATTGTACGCACATTCACGCCAAGATAATGTGCCTCTTCCTCACCCAGTTGCAGCAGGTTCAGGGCCGGAGCCAGATGCCAGATGATCAGCACCGTCGGGATAGCCAGCGAGGTAACCGCCAGCAGCGTGGACCATTGCGCAGCGCCCAGACTTCCCATCCCCCACAGCGACAGCTGGCGCAGTTGCGCATCATTACTGACCCACGACAGAACGCCAACAGCCGCCCCGCAGAGCGCGTTGATCGCTATACCGACCAGCAGCAGCCGCGAGAGTGAGCCGTCGCGCTGTTGGCTGAGGATAAAAATCACCACGGTAGCCGCCAGCGCGCCGACAAATGCAGCCAACATTGGCGCATACAGCATCAGTAACGCGGGCAAAGAGACAGGCAGTACCACCCACAGGGCGACGGCGCAGGCTGCACCGCTACTAATTCCGAGTAATCCCGGGTCGGCAAGCGGATTGCGAAACAGTCCCTGCATCACACAACCGGAAAGTGCCAGAGAGCCGCCGATTACCAGGGCCAGCAGGACTCGGGGGAGACGAATAGTGAGCCAGATTTGACGCAGCGTTTCATTGTCATCACGCCAGAGCAGACTTACCGGCAGGCGCAACGCGCCAAAACCGGTAGCCAAAATTGTCATTCCGACAAGCATTAGCGCCATGGCCCACAAAGAACAGGTGATTCGTCGGGACATCAGGGTAATTGCTCTGCTTTCGCGCGTAGCTGCAGTATGGCGTGCGGCGTACGGATACTGAAGCCAAGCAGTGCCATATCATCAACCTGTAATACCTGTTTATTCCGTCCCGCAGGTGTTTGCGCCAGCCCCGGCAGCGCCCACAGGTTCGCCTCGCCACCCATTGCCTTAACACCTTCCTGTGAAATCACCACCAGGTCCGGCTGGCTGGCAATCACACCTTCTTGTGAAAGAGGCTGATAACGGTTAACCCCTTGCATCGCGTTGCGCAAACCGGCGGCACGAATAGCCGCATCGGCTCCGGTTTGCTGGCCTGCGGCCATGGCGGTCATCCCTCCATGATTAAGAATAAACAGGACGCGTTTGTTAAGTTCAGATGACGGGAGCGCCGCCAACTCCTGACGTAAGGTTGCACGCAACGTTTCGCCCTCTGCCTCCCGGTGAGTCGCCTCGGCAATGACGCGAATTTTTTCATCAATCGCGTTAAGGTCGTTGTTTGCCGGGATCGTAACAACCCTGACGTTGCTCTGCTCGACCTGTTTTAGCGTCAGAGAAGGCTGCGCCTGCGCGCTGGCAAGGACCAGCGAAGGGCGGGTGGCAAGGATCCCTTCGGCGTTAAGCTGGCGTAAATAGCCAACGTCAGCCAGGGCGTTTGCGGCTTCAGGCCACTGGCTGGTGCTGTCTCGCGCCACCAGCGTTGACTGCGCCCCCAGCGCGTACACAATTTCGGTGACGTCGCCACCCAGAGTGACGACTCTTTCCTCGGGGGCCCCCAGCGCAGTAACGGGTAGCAACGCAATCAGGAGCAGGAGTTTGTTCATGCGGCCAGCCCTTTCGGCGTCAGTGCGTCAATTTGTGCGCGCCATTGCGTTTGCTCCGGTTCACCTTCCGTACGTTGACCGTACAGTTGGGCAATCTGTGTGCCATCGGCCGCAAACAGTTCCAGACTGGTGACGTGTCCATCGGCGGTTGGTTTGCGTGTTACCCACGTTTCAGCCACGCTTTCTTCCAGCAGATGTAATGTAAATGCGGGGTTGAATATATTCAGCCAGTCTTTCATCGGCACCAGTTTTTCTATCACGCCGGTAAAAATTTGTACGCAGCCGCGATTACCCACAAAAACCATAATTTCATTGCCATCCTGACGCGCGGTATCGAGTAACTGCGCCAGTGCGCTATTAGGAACTTTGCAGGCCAGATCGTCGCCCACCAGATTAAATGCCTGTTGGCGAGTGAGATCGTGGCGTTTCAGCAGACCGAAAAACTGGTGGACATCAGTCATGGCTCGCCACTCTTGATCCACGGTCTGTGCATCAACGGTGACGGCGGCAGGCGCAGAATTGTTGACAGGTTGCAGCACCAGTGGCGGGTTTTCTGCAAAGATGAAACGGGTCAGTAACGCAGCCCATTCCTCAACGAGGGTATTTTGTGTGGCACAGACCTTCAGCAATGCATCACCCTGATAGTCGAAAAACTGAATGCTCTGACGCTCGCCGTGAGCGGTTGTTTCTCTGATATGAAAGGCGCTTGCCCACTGATTCAGGAACAGACGCAGATCGAGGGCGCGTGGATTGAGTACCAGCCCGGCATACCCACCCAGGTGCTGGTTGGTAAAGGTGCCGACCTGCTCATGCACCGCATATTCGTTGCGGCAAATACATTTTGTTTCGCCTACGGCTTCCAGCGCGCCGAGGATTTCGCGGACTTCGCCACGTAAGCGCCAGGCGTCATGACCGACGCGCGCGAAGGTCAGTTCTGCCTCGCTTATGTGCATCATAGCCGCGATGTCACGTGCATATTTGCCAGGATTTTCTTTTTTCAGTTCCAGCCAGCGTGTGTGGTGATTCATTGTCTCTTCCTTCCAGATTGCTGCCCCGGCGAACCGGGGAAAAGTGATTACCACTGATAACTCACGAAAATTTTGCCATTGCGACCATCCTGCGGAATGCCCTGCGGCGACCAGTACTCTTTGTCGAAGGCGTTGCCCAGTACCAGTGTGGTGGTCATGCCTTTTAGCGCCTGTTGCCCCTGATAGCTCACGTAGAAGTCGTTTACCGCATAGCCGGGTTGTTTGGTGTAGCTGCTGCTGATATGCGTCGAGCGGTCAGCAAATGTACCTATCCAGCCAACGGAGAAACCGCTGTGCGCAACCGGCACGTTCAGTTTGCTGGTGACGGTGTCCGGGTTAATGCTGGAAATGTACTCACCTGTGTCAGTATCTTTACCCCGCGTGCGGTTATAGGCCATATCGAGACTGAACAGGTCGGCGGTGTATTTCGTCATTACGTCCCAGCCCCAGATTTTGGCGTTGGGTACGTTATAGGATGTCGTTGTCGCGGCGGCAAAATCGACGCTGGTGGAGATGTAATCTTTAGCTTTGGTGTCGAAATAGCTGGCTTTAAATTCGAGCGCATCGCTTGCCATCAACAGATCGTCAAAGCGCAGGCCCAATCCGTATTCCTGTGTTTCGTTGGTTTCCGGACGCAGGTTCGGGTTTGGCACCCAGTAGTTGGTGTAAAAACGGCCAATCGAGAAGTGCTTCGCATCGTTATACATCTCGCCCATGGTTGGGGCACGGAAGGCCTGAGCGTATGAACCGAAAAGCATCAGCCAGTCGGCAGGCGCAACGGTGAGTCCAGCGCGGGACGACCATTTGTCGGCATCGACGTCTTCATAGCCGTCGCTGCTACCGCGATAAGAGTCGTACCGGGTACCACCCAACAGCGTAACCGGCAGGTCGCGCAGGGTAATTTCATCCTGTAGCCAGCCGGAGCTGAAATCGATTTTTGCCTCCGGGAAACCGGTGGTTGCGCCACCCGGTTGCTGTTCCTGACGATAGTATTCGCCACCGTAGGTCATCAGGTGAGAAGCAAATGAGTCGGTAAACAGGCGGCTACGGTTGTCGATTTTCCCGCCTTTGGTGGTCTGCTTGCGAAATTCGCCGGTGCTATCCGTGTTTTGTGCATTAATACGCGCTTCGGACCAGTAGATGCGCGCATCCGCGTTCAGCCAGTCATTATCCGCCGGGGAGAGGGAGTAAGTCAGTTGCGCATCGCGTTGGATGGTTGAGCGTTCGGTCATTGGATTGCTGGTGGCATCCGCCGCGCTGGTTTGTGGGTTTTTAGGTTCCCGGGCATCATTGTTGTAATAACGCAGCGAGCCGGCCAGCGTCTGGGCGCTGTCAATTTTCCAGCTGCCTTTCGCCAGCATATTGTTAATCGCTTCGTCGTTCGGAGCGGTAGTACCGTCGCTCTGGCGCAAATTACCGCGATCGCGGCTGGACCAGGCCAGCAGCCCATCGAGGGTATCGGTGCGGCCAAATGTGCTGGCGCCCATACCGAGGCTATGATCGCCGGTAGCTGCGGTACCGAACACGCGATAACCGCTGTTTTGTCCGGCTGCCAGCAGATCTTTAGCATCCGCAGTGTCATAGGCGATTACGCCACCCAGCGCGCCGCTGCCATACAGCAGTGCGGAAGGGCCGCGTACCACTTCAATCCGCTTGATTAGCGCCGGATCGAGGAAGGTACTGTTCAGGTGCCCGGTATCGGTTCCCTGGCGAACGCCATCTACCAGTACCAGAACGCCGCGACGGTCATAGCCGCGCAGATTGACGTCCTGACCATTTGTCCGGCCCGTACCGTCCAGGGACAGGCCCGGAACCTTCCGTAACAGGTCGGCTGCCGAGCTGGCAGTCTGGTTTTCAGGTGCAGTAGCGTCGATAACGCTGACCATCATCGGCGCTTCAAAGGCGCTACGGGCGTTGCCGGTGGCGGTGACGGTCATATCCTCTACCGCCGCCCAGGCAACGACGGGAAGATTACTGACAATCGCCAACGCCAGGAGCGATGGGCGCAAGGATGCGGTGTGCAGGTGTGGCATAGCAACTCTCCATTAGAAAATCGAAAAGCGCTGGCTGCCTGGGTATCACCTGGGTGGCTGGCGAAAAGTGTTGTTTATTTAGTCAGAATGAGTTTTCCAGCATGGGTCTGGCGCAGCAGGTAGTGCTGACCATCGTGCTCTATAATCACGCGTCCCTCTTTACCCAGCAGACTTTTACTGTCAATGCGACGCTCGGTTGCTGCGACGACAGGCGGTGTTTTTTCTTTTGCAGGCGTTGCTGTTGTGTTATCCATACGTGACATAGAGTTTAAAATAGCAATCAATGTAACAATGATAATCATTATCATCAAACTGCAAATTTGCGGCAAGCGTTTTTGTGAAATAATTGTGACGGGAACGGTTTTTGCACAACAATGAAGGGAAAAACAAAGAATTACCACCGGGCAACGTGGTGTTACCCGGTGTACAGCGTTAAAAACGGCTATCAACCGCCGAGGCGAGTTTGTCCACCAGTAGTTCAGTATCTTCCCAGTTCAGGCACGGGTCGGTAATCGACTGACCGTAAACCAGCGGCTGACCGCTGACGATTTTTTGCGTGCCTTCACGCAGAAAACTTTCCGCCATGATCCCGGCAATCGCCGTCGAACCGTTGCGAATTTGCTGGCATACGTCATCACACACTTCCAACTGACGGCGATGCTGCTTCTGGCAATTACCATGGCTGAAATCGACGACCAGATGCTCAGGCAGGGAAAATTCGTGCAAGGTATCGCAGGCGGCGGCAATATCTTCAGCAAAATAATTCGGCTTTTTACCGCCGCGCATAATGATATGCCCGTATGGATTACCGCTGGTCTGATAAATGGTCATCTGGCCGGTTTTATCCGGGGAGAGGAACATATGGCTGGCGCGGGAGGCGCGAATCGCATCGACGGCGATACGGGTATTACCATCCGTCCCGTTCTTAAACCCAACCGGGCAGGAAAGAGCAGACGCCATTTCGCGGTGGATCTGGCTTTCGGTGGTGCGCGCGCCAATGGCGCCCCAACTGATTAAATCAGCAATAAACTGGCCGGTCACCATATCGAGAAATTCAGTGGCCGTGGGGACGCCCAGTTCGTTGACCTGCAGCAGCAGTTTACGCGCCAGCTCAATGCCGTGGTTCACACGGTAGCTGCCGTTCAGGTCCGGGTCGGAAATTAAGCCTTTCCAGCCCACGACGGTGCGTGGCTTTTCAAAATAGGTACGCATCACGATTTCCAGACGCGTCTGGTGCTTTTCGCGCAGGGCCTGCAGGCGCGTCGCGTATTCCACGGCGGCATCGAGATCGTGAATTGAGCAAGGGCCTACGATCACCAGCAAACGGGGATCTTCGCCATTCAATATTTTTTCTATCCGGCGTCGGGAGTCCGTAACATGACGGGCGACGGCGGACGAAACAGGATGCCGCTGCGCAAGCTCTGCTGGAGTGACCAGGTTGTCAATACGCGCAGTACGGAGTTCATCGGTTCTGTTCATTACTTGTCTCAGAAATTTGTTGCTTCAACGGCAGGACTACCGGGAAGTGATGTGCATCACAATATCACACTCATCCGGCCTGGTGGCGAGCATAATAACAAAAAATCGAACCAATGCACTAGCATTCTAGTACATGCGGCGATTCAGCCCCATAATGTCGAGGATCTTGGTAGCAATCTCTTCTACCGAATAATTGGTACTGTTTAACCATGGGATCTGATTTT
The DNA here is from genome assembly GCF_019584005.1 of Citrobacter sp. EC_71. Classification (NCBI taxonomy): domain Bacteria; kingdom Pseudomonadati; phylum Pseudomonadota; class Gammaproteobacteria; order Enterobacterales; family Enterobacteriaceae; genus Citrobacter; species Citrobacter sp. EC_71. Next base: position 14,424 of record NZ_VDAY01000018.1, on the reverse strand, counting down.
TCCGGTACAGCGCTTCCACTTCGGCAACTTCCATCCGACACTGGCGTAGCGAGGCGTAACGGCTGTTCTCTCGTCGCTCTTCGCGGATCGCCGCCAGGCGTTCGGGGTCGATGGTCAGGCCGAACAGTTTATGCTGCAGCGGCTTCAGGGATGTGGGCAGCACCAGATTATCCATATCATCGGCAATAAAGGGGTAGTTGGCCGCGCGGATACCAAACTGCATGGCCAGATACAAACTGGTCGGGGTTTTGCCGCAACGGGAAACACCGAGCAGGATCACCTGCGCCTGATCGAGGTTGCGCAACGAAATACCATCGTCATGGGCAAGGGTGTAATCAATAGCGGCAATACGCGCATCGTACTTGTTGAGGTTGCCGGGATTCAGGCCGTGGGTACGATGGGCAATCGGCGTTGGGTCGAGCTTCATCTCTTGCTGCAATGGAGCGACCAGCGCCTGTACGATATCCTGACAAAACCCCTCGCTTTGCAGAATGATTGAGCGGATTTCCGGCAAGACGATGGAGTAAAACACCAGAGGACGCACGCCGGTTTGTTGGTAAATGGCGTCAATCTGGTCTTTAACCGCGCGCGCGCGGCTCTCGTTTTCAACAAACGGCAGCGTAATGCTGTTGATAGTGACCGGAAATTGCGACATTACCGCGTGGCCCAATACCTCGGCGGTGATGGCCGTACCATCAGAAATATAAAAAACGTGACGATCAACAGCATTATCCATTTTGTGCATCCTGGGGCAGACATAATTCTCTGAAAGCATAAATTAAAATTCGCCAGAAGCGAATATTGCGCTATCACTTTTATAAACTGAAACGCTATTTTTATATTTAATGAAAAGTACATTTCATTTTTCGGAACAAATGTTTATACCGATAGTTTTTGTGGTGATCCCCTGTCGCTCGCGGGTTTGCGCAAATGCGGAAACAATCTTAAAAAATAAAAAATAAAGTTGCTTGAACGATTCACCGTTTTTTTCGCCGCGGTAAATATGCAAAGATAAATACGCAAAATTGAGTTTCCTAACCTCGTTCATATATAAGGATTGTTCGATGTCCAACAATGGCTCGTCACCGCTGGTGCTTTGGTATAACCAACTCGGCATGAATGATGTAGACAGAGTTGGGGGCAAAAATGCCTCCCTGGGTGAAATGATTACTAACCTTTCCGGTATGGGTGTTTCCGTACCGAATGGTTTTGCAACAACCGCCGATGCGTTTAACCAGTTTCTGGACCAAAGCGGTGTAAACCAGCGCATTTATGAGCTGCTGGATAAAACGGATATTGATGATGTTACCGAGCTTGCGAAAGCCGGGGCACAGATCCGCCAGTGGATTATCGACACTCCTTTCCAGCCGGAGCTGGAAAATGCCGTCCGCGATGCCTACGCGCAGCTGTCAGCAGACGATGCCCATGCCTCTTTTGCCGTGCGTTCTTCCGCCACCGCAGAAGATATGCCAGATGCGTCATTTGCAGGTCAGCAGGAAACCTTCCTCAACGTCCAGGGCTTCGATGCTGTCCTGGTCGCTATCAAACACGTATTTGCTTCGCTGTTTAACGACCGCGCGATCTCTTATCGTGTTCACCAGGGCTATGATCACCGTGGCGTGGCGCTTTCTGCTGGCGTCCAGCGGATGGTGCGCTCCGACCTTGCGTCCTCAGGCGTTATGTTCTCCATCGATACCGAATCCGGTTTCGACCAGGTGGTGTTTATCACTTCCGCATGGGGCCTGGGCGAGATGGTGGTGCAGGGGGCCGTTAACCCGGATGAGTTCTACGTCCACAAACCGACGCTGGCGGCTAACCGTCCGGCTATCGTTCGTCGCACCATGGGATCGAAAAAAATCCGTATGGTCTACGCGCCAACCCAGGAACACGGTAAGCAGGTGACCATTGAGGATGTGCCGCAGGAACAGCGCGATATTTTCTCTCTGACCAATGACGAAGTGCAGGAACTGGCGAAGCAGGCGGTACAGATCGAGAAGCATTACGGTCGTCCGATGGACATCGAATGGGCGAAAGACGGTCATACAGGCAAGCTGTTCATTGTTCAGGCTCGTCCGGAAACCGTGCGTTCTCGCGGGCAGGTGATGGAGCGGTATACGCTGCACGCCCAGGGTAAAATTATTGCGGAAGGTCGCGCCATCGGTCACCGCATTGGCGCCGGCCCGGTCAAAGTTATTCACGACATCAGCGAAATGAACCGTATTGAGCCCGGCGACGTACTGGTGACTGATATGACCGACCCGGACTGGGAACCGATCATGAAGAAAGCGGCGGCGATTGTGACCAACCGTGGTGGCCGTACCTGTCACGCGGCGATCATTGCCCGTGAACTGGGGATCCCTGCCGTGGTTGGCTGTGGCGATGCCACCGAGCGCATGAAGGATGGTGAGAAGGTCACTGTCTCCTGCGCCGAAGGCGACACCGGTTATGTTTACGCTGAGATGCTTGATTTCAGCGTGAAGAGCTCCAGCGTGGAGACTATGCCGGATCTGCCATTGAAGGTGATGATGAACGTCGGCAACCCGGACCGGGCTTTCGACTTTGCCTGCCTGCCGAACGAAGGCGTTGGTCTGGCGCGCCTGGAATTTATCATTAACCGCATGATCGGCGTGCACCCTCGTGCGCTGTTGGAGTTTGATGACCAGACGCCTGAGCTGCAAAATGAAATCCGCGGCATGATGAAAGGTTTCGACTCTCCGCGTGAATTCTACGTTGGTCGTCTGACGGAAGGGATCGCGACGCTGGGCGCGGCGTTTTATCCGAAACGCGTCATCGTGCGTATGTCGGACTTTAAGTCCAACGAATATGCTAACCTGGTTGGCGGTGAGCGTTATGAACCGCACGAAGAGAACCCAATGCTGGGCTTCCGCGGGGCGGGCCGTTACGTTTCAGACAGCTTCCGCGACTGTTTCGCACTGGAATGTGACGCGGTGAAACGTGTCCGTAACGACATGGGTCTGACTAACGTTGAAGTGATGGTACCGTTTGTACGTACCGTTGCCCAGGCGAAAGCGGTGGTTGAAGAGCTGGCGCGTCAGGGGCTGAAACGCGGCGAGAATGGCCTGAAGATCATCATGATGTGCGAGATCCCGTCTAACGCCCTGTTGGCAGAACAGTTCCTTGAGTACTTCGATGGCTTCTCCATCGGCTCAAACGACATGACGCAGCTGGCGCTGGGCCTGGACCGTGACTCGGGTGTGGTTTCTGAACTGTTTGATGAGCGTAACGACGCGGTGAAAGCGCTGCTGTCGATGGCGATTCGCGCTGCTAAGAAACAGGGCAAATACGTGGGTATTTGCGGTCAGGGACCTTCTGACCACGAAGACTTCGCGGCCTGGCTGATGGAAGAGGGGATCGACAGTCTGTCGCTGAACCCGGACACAGTCGTACAGACCTGGCTGAGCCTGGCTGAACTGAACAAGTAATATCATGCCTTATCCGGCCTATTCAACGTAGGCCGGATAAGATGCGTTAGCATCGCCATCCGGCGCTCTATCCTGCAACACTCTCCATGCTCAAACGTTTAATAATATCCTGACGCAACTGGTATTTTTGTACCTTACCGGACGCTGTGCGCGGTAACTTCTCGACAACCACGATATGCTCCGGGTATTTATACTTTGCCACCCGTTTGCGGCTAAAAAAGGCGACGACAGATTCCAGCGACAGCGAATGATGTGGGGCTTTTAGTACCACATAAGCGCACGACCTTTCACCTAACCGTTCGTCCGGCATCGCGACAACGCAGGCATCATGAATGCGTGGATGCTGCAATAAAATATCCTCCACCTCGCGGCTGCTGATATTTTCCCCACCGCGCACAATAATATCTTTTTTACGCCCGGTGATTTTGATGTATCCCGCGTCGTCCATCCGGCACAAGTCGCCACTGTAATACCAACCTTCTTTATCCAGCGCACGGGCGGTCAGTTCGGGTTCATCGAGGTAGCCCATAAAAACATTGGGACCACGCGAGGCTTCTTCACCTTCTACTCCTGCGGGCAGGGTATTGCGCGCTTCATCGACGACTTTTATTTCGACCCCTGCGGCAGCATAGCCGTCGGTGGTCATCATGCGGGAAGGTGAATCATCGAGATTGACCAGCGCATGCGGCGAGCTCTCCGTTGAGCCATATATGCTTAACAATTTAATGCCGAGCCGTTGGCAGTCACGGGCAATCTTTTGCGGAATGGTGGTACCTCCGCATAGAAAAAAGCGCAGCGATGAGAGATCACAGGATCGTTTTTCCATGCGACACAACATGTCATAGACAAATGGCGTTGCGCCGAGTACGCAGGTGCCGTGCTGTTGCTCCAGCAGATCGAGACAGGCGTCTGGAGTAAAAATATCCAACAACACGCTGCGTGCGCCGATTAAAAACGGTGCGGTAACGCCATGCAGAAAACCGGTAGCGTGGCCAAGCGGCGCGGGCATTAAAAACACATCTTGCCAGGTGAGATTGAGACGGGCGCAGTAGGCGCGTTCGCTGGCAAGAATGTTATTGTGAGTTAACATTACGCCTTTCGGCATCCCCTCGGTTCCGGAGGTAAACAGTACCGCTGCCAGTTCATCAGCGTGGACGTTAATCGTTTGGCTTAACGGCGGTGCTAAAAGCAGTTGGCTGAGCGCCTGCGCGGTGGTTGCCGGGGCCAGTTTATCCACGGCGACAATCTGTTGCAGATGCGGTAACTGGTTTTGTAAGGGGAGGATCAAATCGACCGGTCGGCTTTGTTTAAACAGGGTAGGTGCGAAAAAAATCTTCGCTTTGCATTTATTCAATACCCATACCAACTCCGCTTCGCGCCAGGCGGGTAGTAACGGGACGGAAACGGCTCCGGTTTTCAGGCAGGCCAGATAAATAATGGTAAATTCGCACCAGCCCGGCAACTGGAAAGCGACGCGATCGCCGGGTTGAATACCGCAGGCTAAAAACCAGCTCGCCAGACTGCTGGCGGCACCGTCGAGTGCGGCATAGGTATATGAAGCGCCATGATTATCAACCACGGCGATTTTATCCGGCATGGCTCTGGCTGTTTGGTTCCAGTAATCGCCAAGCGAAGCATCTCCCCATAAACCTTGTTGTCGCCAGGCTTCGCGACGTTCGGCGTTAAACGTTAGTGTGATACTCATTCGTTATTCCCAGGATAATATCGGCATACGTCTGACCGGATTGGCCGTGGAGGCCGATCCGGGGTGCAACGGCTCAATCCGTTAGCCGTAGCGGAAATCAATGCCAAATGTTCCTGCCGGATACTCCCATTGTTCGAGGATAGTATCGCCGCACAGCACTCGACAGGTGCCACATTCCAGGCAGCCAGCAGAATCAAAATGAATATTTCCACTCTCGTCCTGCTTATACAGTCCGGCGGGACAGGCCTTCAGCAGTTTGCGAAATTCGTTAAGGTCGGGATGTTCGCCCAGAATAATGTGCGGGTGACCTTCATCGACATTGAATTTATTGACGCCCAGCTTGACGTCGACGTTAACGGTATTGTCCTGACTCATAGCGCAGTTGCCCCCTTGATGCCGTCTTTCAGTAAGTTCATCAACCCAATTTGCTTCGCATGGGACATCATCATCTTACGAATCGGCTGGTTCGGACGCCCATCAACGGTGAACATATCGTTCATGATATCCGCGACCATGCGAGGGTATTGGGTGAACAAGCGCGGGTTTTCCATCAGCGCCGGGATCTTGCGAAAATGCTGTAAATCACGCATCACACAGCCCTGTTCAAGGGCGCGTTTGTAGTCCATCAGGCTGCTGGCGGAGAAGTCCTTGCGTTCTTTGGCTGCAATGGCGGTTTGGGCGGCGGCTTCTGCGGAGGCTATTGCTAAATCCATACCACGCACCGTGTAACCCAGATTCAGACAGAAACCCGCGGCATCGCCGACGATCATTACGCCGTCATCAACCAGTTTGGGTACCATTGCCAGCCCGCCTTCCGGCACCATATGTGCGGAATACTCCAGCAGTTCTCCTCCCGCAATCAGCGGACGAATAGTCGGGTGTTGCTTAAAGTCTTCCAGCATTTGTGGAATACTTTTCGTCGCGTGAGCAATATCCCCCAGCCCGCATACCAGCCCCAGAGAGACCGAGTCCTGGTTGGTATACAGAAAGCCTCCCCCCATCAGTCCATCGGACGGTGAACCGGCAAACAGCCAGGCTGCGCCTTCATCGCCTGAGAGGTTGAATCGGTCCGCAATTACAGCCGGCGGTAAGCCGATCAACTCCTTTACGCCAACGGCATAGTGGTGAGCGGAAGAGGGCGGTACCATCCCCAGCGACCGTCCTAATATTGAGTTGACGCCATCGGCCAGGATGACAATATTGGCTTCGAGAATATCGTCACCGGCTTGCACACCGGTGACTCTGGTACCTTCGCGGATCAGCGCATCAACGCGGACGCCGGGGATGAACTGCGCGCCTGCCTGTTCTGCTTTTTCCATCAGCCAGGGATCAAGCCGGTTGCGCAACACGGTGTAAGAATCCTGTGCTGGCGCGTTGTCTTTTTCCCGATGAAAGTCGAGCGTTACGGCGCTCTCTTCGGTCAGGAAGGATATTTTTTCGCGGGTCACTTTACGTTCGAGTGGCGCTTCTTGCGCGAATCCCGGCATGATGCGTTCCAGAGTATGCGCATAGAGTCGCCCACCGGTCATATTTTTACTGCCCGCACTGTTTCCGCGTTCGATGACCAGCACGTCCAGCCCGGCCTTCGCCATAACGTAGCCTGCAACTGTACCCGCCACGCCAGCACCGACCACAATGGCATCAAATTTTTCATCTGACATGCTTTATGCTCCTTTCCCGCCGCAAGGCAGCGGGAGATGTGCGTTAAATGGGGGATTAGTGGCTGAGATGTTCGATAAGGGCCGGAACAACTTTGTAGATGTCGCCTACCAGGCCGTAATCGGCGTAATTGAAAATAGGGGCTTTCTTGTCTTTGTTGATAGCGACAATGACTTTCGCGCCGTTACCGCCGACCATGTGTTGAATTTGTCCTGAGATGCCCAACGTGAGGTAAAGATCTGACTTCAGTAACACACCAGAAACGCCAATGTAGCGTTCGCGCTCCATCCAGTTTTCGCCTTCGGCAATCGGGCGTGAACAGCCCACTTCTGCCCCCAGTACGGATGCCAGCTGGTGCACCATCTCCAGATCGTGTTGCGCAACCAGGCCGCGCCCCACGCCAACCACACGTTTTGCTTTACTGAGGTCCACGCTGCTCACAGATTTGGCGCGACGTTCCTGACACATAATTTCATGAAGCGGTGCGATGTAAGCTGCCGAGACAACAGGGCAATTGTGCGATGCGTTTTCCGCTACGGGTTCAAGCAGGCCTGGGGCTAGCGTGATAATTGCCAGCGCGCTTTTGATTTTTTCTTTGCCGAATGCCAGGCCACCATACATGCGGTGCTCTGCGAACACGGTGTCATCCTCAAGCGTCACCGATATTGCGTCGTTCACCATCGCGGCATTGAGTTGGATGCTTAACCGTGCCCCAAGTGATTTCGCGCGTTTTGTGGCGGGCATCAACAGCATTCCGGCGTGTTCTTGTATCAGCGTTGTGATGGTTTCGGCGTAATTTTCTACACGCTGTAAACCGGAGGGAGCTTCGAGCACGATTATCTCATCGGCGCCCAGGGGTTTGACCTGATTAGCCTGTTCGCTGCCCTGGACAATAAGATGGACGTGTTCACCCCACTGTCGCGCGCCGGTCATTAATTCTGCGTAGCGTTCTACGTTATCGCTGAACACCCATACGTTAGCTAATTTACTCATGATAATTTCTCTCCGTTGAGCTTAGTTCAGGGCTTTTTTCAGGTGTTCCGCCAGTTCGGCTATGGCTTCAGCTGAGTCATTTTCCAGAATGATGTGCTTACGTTCTGTTTGTGGCGGTACGGTGAGGCTTACCAGTTCCGCTAACGGTGACGCAGGCGTCCAGCCAATATCGCTGGCTTGCCACGGCGTGACGGGCTTTTTACCCGCGCCGAGAATGGCTTTCATTGAGGGAATACGCGGCGTGTTGATATCCGAAGTTACGCAGAGTACAGCGGGGAGCGGCAGGTCAATCACTTCGACCTCATCTTCCAGCGTGCGCTCAACCACAATGCGGTCGCCGTTACGTTGGATGTTGCTGACGGCGTTAATCACCGGGAGTTGCAACAGTTCGCCAACCAGTAAGCCAACCTGTTGGGCGTAGATATCCCCCGATCCTTCGCCGAACAGCATCAGGTCGAAATTCATATTTTTGGCCGCGCAGGCCAGCGCCTGAGCGGTGTCGCGGGGCAATGAATGCTCCAGCTGTGGATCCTGCACCATGAACAAACTGTCCGGTCCACGTGACAGCACGTCTTTACGCACTTTGGAATTTTGCAGTAGCGAGCCGCCCACGGTTAAAGCGACGATTTCATCACCCTCCGTACTCAGTTGCACCGCGGCCTCAATCGCATTCAGATCAAACTGGCTGATTTTGGCGTCGGCCCGGTCAAAGTTAAGCGAACGCTGTGGGGTAACAACAATGTCCTGTTCTTCAGGCACCAACTTAAAGCAGGTTATTATTTTCATGGCATCTCCAGTCATCCACAGTTGGGAAAATTAACTGAAAATAGTGTGCGGCAGAGAGGGGACTGTTTTCGACGGAGCAATCTGTTTTCATTCCCAACAATCTTGCAAAAAAAAGTGAGGCGGGAATGCTTATTTTATAAACGGGAACTCGGGAGTGTGTACTGAAGAAAAAAAAGAACACACAAACCAGGGAAGGATAATTGCGAAATGCATCCTGTTTTTTAGCGTTTATACGCTTAATTTGTTTCTGATATGTAAATTGTTAATGTTGAATTAATAACATTTATTCTTTTCGTTTTTTATAAAACGGTAATAATCGTGGAGAACAGCGCGACGGGGCAGGAGGTATCATCTTGCAGTCGACGCAAATAATTTTGTTTCGCCAGCAAGGAATAACGTTGTATAACATCATTATCGTTTTCGCTTTCCGATATTAATTATTCGCAAAATTACTGCCTTTAGGTGGAGGTTGTCATGTATCAACGCTGCTTTGATAATGCCATGGAGACCCTTTTTGAGCAGGGGAAAACGCCGAGACTTTCCCGATTCGTCATTAGCGATGATCCTAACTGGGAGTCCGGCCATCATGTTCATGATAATGAAACGGAGCTTATCTATGTCAAAAAGGGTGTTGCAAGATTAATCATCGACTCTTCGCTATATGTCGCGCATGCCGGGGACATTGTGGTGATTGAGCAAGGGCGATTGCATGCGGTTGCATCTGATAGCAGCGCACCGGCTACCACTTACACCTGTGCGCTCTATGGTTTTCGGTTTAACGGCTGGCAGGATAATCAGCTATTGCAGACGCACTCGTGTCCGGTCATTAGCGTCAGTCAGGGTAAAGAGGTTATTAAGAGTATTTTTAATGAACTGGGGGTGATGCTCCCGCAGAGTAAGAACAACCTGACATCTTCTGCTTATGACGCATTCGCGTATGCATTAACCGTTTTATATTACGAAAACTTTAAAAATGCTTACCGCTCTGAACAGGGATATATTAAAAAAGATGTCTTAATTAAAGATGTATTAGTCTATTTGAATAACAATTTCCGCGAAAAGATCACTCTCGAACAGTTATCTAAAAAATTCCGCGCCAGCGTGAGCTATATCTGTCATGAATTTACCCGGGAGTATCGTATTTCACCCATCAATTATGTTATTCAGCGACGAATGACAGAAGCGAAATTTTCCCTGACCAATACCGAGGCCTCGTTGGCGGAAATTTCGTGGCGGGTAGGGTATGAAAACGTCGATCATTTTGCCAAACTTTTTCAGCGGCATGTGGGATGTACTCCCAGCGATTATCGTAAGCAGTTTAAAAATAACCTTGCTGAGCAAGAATGCCTGATGCCTGAAGTCTGATTCCCCCGCACGGTCCCGGATAGCGCATCTGCGCTATCCGGGCAGTTATACCGCTTACTTATTTTGATAATCTTTCAGGATTTGGCGACCCGCGACGTAAATCATGATTTCATCGGTACCACCGCCAATCCGCTCACAGCGGACATCGCGCCAGAATCGGGATACGCGTGCTTCATCGGTGTAACCCAGTCCGCCCATGATCTGAATCGCGTCGTCAATCACTTCCATTGCCGTACGGGCGCAATACAGTTTTGCCAGTGCCGCACTGGTTCGCAGCGACTGTTCCTGATCGGCCTGCCAGGCGACCTTCAGCACCATATTGCGCATGTTTTCGATTTTTATTGCCATCAGCGCCAGTTTTTCCTGGATCATTTGGTTATGACCAATCGGCTTACCAAATGCGATGCGCTGGTTAGCGTAACGAGCGGCATCTTCGAAGGCGCATTCGGCAAACCCCGTGCTGCGCGCGGCGTTGATCAGGCGTTCCATTTCAAAGTTGTACATTACGTTGAGGAAGCCCATGCCTTCTTCGCCGACCATATCGCTTTCGTCCACTTCAACGTTATCAAGATAGACTTCGCAGGTGCTTAACATGTGCCAGCCGATTTTATGCAGCGGGTTAACCTTAATGCCCGGTTTCTTAGAATCCACCCACCACAGCGTAAAGGCTTTCTTCGGATCTTTCGGCTCCGGGTCGCGAGCCAGCACCAGCATGTACGGATACTCTTTAGCGCCGGTGATAAATGTTTTTTGCCCGTTGAGATACACCTTGCCATTTTTGCGGGTGTAGCTGGTGGTGGCACTATTATTATCGGAGCCTGCTCCCGGCTCGGTTAATGCCAGCGCATACGCCGGATCGCCCGTTTCCATGGTGCTTTCTGCTGTTTTACGCAGCTGCTCGGCGGAGCCAAAACGTCGCATACTGTGGATGCACTGACCGTTGGTGATCAAAAATGCGGGCGCGCCGCATTTTGACACTTCCATCAGCGCCAGCATCTGGGTGACGTAATCAGCCGGGATGCCGCCAAACTCTTCCGGAACGCCCAGCATCGAAATACCGTTGTCCGCAAGGGCTCGCATAAATTCCTTCGGATAAGTCGCCGTCTGATCGCAGGTGCGGAAATACTCCTCCGGGAAATTGCTGGTAATCAGCTCGCGAATGCTGGCAAGCAACAGTTCTTGTTCTTCAGTTAATGAAAAGTCCATCAGGGTACTCCTTTTAATTGGCTGCGTCGGGTAATACAAAGCCCATCGAGGCATCGATAAATAATCTTTCGTCCATCAATTTCAGGTCTGGGGAAATAATCGGCGTGAAGTCCATTTTGTCGAGAATGTCTTCCTGCAAAGAGACCCCTGGCGCAATTTCAACTAAATGGAGACCATCTTCTTTTAGCGTAAATACAGCGCGTTCGGTGATGTAGCGCACATCGAGACCACGCTCAAGGGCAATTTTCCCGCTGAACGTCACTTCAGGTAATTCGTTAACGAATTTTTTCACCCGACCTTCCTGCACGATATTTAACTTGCCATCGGCAACTTCCGTTTTCAAACTTCCGGCAGTTAACGTGCCGCAGAAAATAATTTTCTTGGAGGTGGCGCTAATATCGATAAAACCGCCGGTGCCCATAATTTTGCCATTGAATTTATGTACACCGACGTTGCCGTGCCGATCCACTTCAGCAAAACTTAAATAACACACATCCAGGCCGCCGCCGTGGTAGAAGTCAAACTGGGAGGTCATATCCAGAATGGCGCGGGTGTTAACGTTGGCGCCAAACGCGATGCCCTGAGACGTAATGCCGCCAATCGGGCCGGTTTCGACCGTCAGAATAAAATCGTCGGCACAACCTTCTTCGCGTGCGACAAGGCCAATCCCGTCGGCGATGCCCACGCCAACGTTGCCGACTGCGCCTTTACGCATTTCGAACAGCGCGCGTCTGGCCACCAGTTTACGCTGGTTAAGCGGCAGGGCAATTTGCTGGCTGTCATCAAGGACAAAATCGCCGGAAATAAAACGGTTAACCGGCGCGCCACCGTACAGTTGCGTTTGGTCGGGGTCGATGACCACAATATCGACCAGATAGCCCGGAATACGCACCGCTTTCGGATGCAAAGTGGCTTTCTTCACCATTTTTTGCACCTGCATCATGACGATCCCGCCGTTGTTGTGTACGGCCTGAGCAATCACCAGCGCATCGAGATACATCACTTCATCTTCAAAGGTGGCGTAGCCTTCGCTATCGCAGGTCGTCGCGCGAATAAACGCGATGTTTGGCGCAATGGCTTTGTAATAGAGGTACTCTTTGTTATCGATTTCCACCACTTTGATCAGATCTTCGGTGGTCACCTCATTCAGTTTGCCGCCCTGTTGGCGAGGATCGACAAACGTACCGATGCCGATATCACTCAGAATGCCTGGCTGGTGGGCTGCTGATGCTCGTAGAGCTTGGGTCAATACGCCCTGAGGATAGTTATAGGCAGCGATTTTATTCTGCTCCGCCAGGTCGGAGATTCGTGGCGATTGCCCCCAGTGGCCGCAGAGCGCCCATTTGACTAAACCTTCCTGCGCCAGCGGGCTGATTCCGCGGTCGGCACGGTCACCCAATCCCGTTGGGCTAATTAATGATAAATTACGTGGTGATTGCGTGTTTTTGTATTTTTCTGCCAATGCATTAATTAATGTAGTTGCTTCAAGAATACCGCCACCTGCGCCTAATACACAAAGTGTTGCTTCATCAGGAATATAATTAATGGCTTCTGCTGCGGATAATACGGGTACCCGACCATCGATACGGTTTGGTCTCGGAAATTTCATATAAACTCCAGATTATATGCGTGCGACTACCTGTCGTTATTGCCGACAATAATATTGTGAGTTAATTTAATCAGACTTAGCTGCCAGCCAGATATTCGTGGTTACGCGAATATCTGGGGCAGGGCATTGCTAATCGTAATGTGGATATATTCTGTTATTAAGCCTGATGCAATATCGTTAATACAGTACGTAGATCGGCGACCGAAATTTGTCCCGGGGCAGACGCTTTTTTCACTGCTCCAAAGGTGGCTGCTGAACCGAAAACCTCGCCGGAGAGACGTGAAATCACCCCAGTTTTAGCCATCGACATGGTAATTATCGGCCGGTCCGCATAGCGCTCGTGCATTTCCAGCGTAGCGCCCAACAATGTCAGCACATCCGTTTTGTTTTGCGGCATCAGGGCGATTTTAGGAATATCCGCGCCAAGTTCCTGCATTTTACGCAGACGCTGGATGATCTCCTCTGCGGCTGGCGTCTTATGGAAATCATGATTCGACATAATCACGCTGACATTTTTCGCGTGGGCATGTTCGACGGTCGCTCTAACCTGCTCATCACCGGTGAAAAGTTCCAGGTCGATCATATCCACCAGACCACTGTCTACTGCTGCACGGTTAAGTGCAATATAGTTTTCGACAGACAGTGCCTGTTCACCGCCTTCTTTGGCGCTGCGGAAAGTGAAAAGTAGCGGTTTGTCCGCTATCACATCGCGGATGGTGCGAGCCGCTTCCAGCACGGCATCTGTGGAGGAGACATCGCTGAAATGGTCAACGCGCCATTCCAGAATGTCGAAATCTGCTTCGCGATAGGCCAGCGCTTCGCTTTTTACCGTGGGGATGTCTTTACCCATCAGCGAGACAATGATCTTCGGTGCACCCTCGCCAATGACGAGGTTTCTTACGGTTACGGTTTTCATTGATTACCCTTTAAATATATTACAAATGCGTGCCCGTCAGGCTGCAAAACCCATAACCTGTTTCACATACTCCAGTGGGAAATCTTTCCCGGTCCAGAGTTTGAATTGTTCAGCCCCTTGCCATAACAACATGCCGTAACCATCAATTGTTTTGCAACCCGCAAGTTGCGCCTGTTGCAATAATTTGGTCATATGCGGGTTATAAACGCATTCGGTTACCAGCAGGTCCGGGCGCAGCAGGGAAACGTCGGTCACGAGAGATTCGTTTTCCAGCGGTTTCATGCCGACTTTTGTGCCGTTGGTCAAAATATCCGCGCTGGCCAACGCGTCAGCAAAAGCCTGTTGATCGGCGAGATCGATAACGGTCACAACGCAATCGGTGTTTTCATTAACGCGTTTGGCGAACGCCTGCGCTTTAGCAAAGAACTCATCTTTACGGTTAAACAGCTTAATTTCTTTGATGCCTTCAATCGCCGCCTGCGCGCCAATAGCCGTAGACGCGCCACCTGCGCCCAACAGTACCATGGTTTTACCTTTAATATCGAAGCCGCTTTCTTTAATGGCGCGAATATGACCGGTACCATCAGTATTGTAACCGCGCAGGTAACCATCATCATTAACGATGGTATTAAATAGCTGCGCGGAATAGTAGATCACTGAAAGGGAACTCAGCCCGGATTGTGCGATCTGATCAATCGCCAAACCAACCAAAATCACCAACCGGACTGAGCGATGCCGATCA
>NZ_VDAY01000017.1:0-100387 GCF_019584005.1 Citrobacter sp. EC_71 | reverse complement strand
ATAACACTTGCGTACTACGACCGAAAAACCGAGAGTGTGCTCCGGATAGACTGAAAAGTGTTACCTATGTTCCCGGTCTGATCTGTCACCTATGTATCCGGTCATACACTGCGCTTACCGGGCCTACGCGTTGCGACAACCTGTAGGCCCGATAAGCGTTAGCGCCATCCGGCACATTGTCAGCTGAACAGTCCAACCAGCGCCGCGCACAGCACTGCGGCAACCGCAGTTTGTGGCGTATGGCTTTCGACCGCACCGCTCGACAGCAGATTAATCATTGATTCCAGCATGATGACTTCCCCCCGTTAGCCGGGCACGATCATACTTAACTCATCAGAACAGTAAAGCGCAAAATAGCAGCAATTTGCGCTCAATTATCAAACTTTACACTGTGACCGAGCGTCACTCCATTCCGAGTTCTTTTAACTTACGCGTCAAGGTATTACGGCCCCAGCCGAGCAAGCGCGCTGCTTCCTGTTTATGCCCCTGGGTATGACGTAGCGCGGTGGTCAATAGCGTGCGCTCCATCTCTGGTTGAGCTTCAGAAAGCAAATCTTGATGACCGGAACGTAATGCCCGGTCTGCCCACTGTGCTAACAGCGTTGCCCAACTGTCCGGCTGCATAGGGGACGGCGCGTCTGGCACGCTGGTTTCAAAAAGCTCGGCCGGCAAGTCCTGAATCAATACTTCTTGTCCGGCAGCCATAACGGTTAACCAGCGGCAGGTGTTTTCAAGCTGGCGTACGTTGCCCGGCCAGGCCAGACGCGTAAGCGCTGCCTCGGTTTCGGGATGTAATTGTTTGGCTTCCACCCCCAGTTCGCGGGCGGCTTCCTGCAGGAAATGACGTGCCAGGCGAGGGATGTCTTCCCGACGTTCACGCAGCGGGGGCAAATGAACGCGAATGACGTTCAGACGGTGGAATAAATCCTCACGGAATTTACCTTCCTGTACGCGCAGTTCCAGATTCTGATGCGTGGCGGCGATGATGCGAACATCCACTTTCACAGGCGCATAACCACCCACCCGGTAAAACTGTCCATCGGCTAATACGCGCAGTAAACGCGTTTGCACGTCCAGCGGCATATCGCCGATTTCATCGAGGAACAGCGTCCCACCGTCGGCCTGCTCAAAACGCCCCTGACGAATGGTATTTGCCCCGGTAAACGCCCCTTTCTCATGACCGAACAGTTCAGACTCGATCAAATCTTTCGGGATCGCCGCCATGTTCAGCGCGATAAACGGCGCTTTGACGCGTGGGCTGTGACGGTGTAGGGCATGAGCGACCAGCTCTTTACCGGTCCCGGACTCGCCATTAATCAATACGCTGATTGAAGAACGGGAAAGTCGGCCAATAATGCGAAAAACATCCTGCATCGCTGGCGCTTCGCCAATAATATCGGTCGTTGGTCCGGGGATTTGTACATTACGCGGCTGCTGCTGTTCCTGATAATGACTGATGGCACGTTCGACCAGCGCCACGGCTTCGTCAATATCAAAAGGTTTGGGC
The DNA here is from genome assembly GCF_019584005.1 of Citrobacter sp. EC_71. Taxonomy (NCBI): domain Bacteria; kingdom Pseudomonadati; phylum Pseudomonadota; class Gammaproteobacteria; order Enterobacterales; family Enterobacteriaceae; genus Citrobacter; species Citrobacter sp. EC_71. The sequence continues at coordinate 98,880 of NZ_VDAY01000017.1, read as the reverse complement.
AGATAATCAAACGCCCCTTGCTGGTAGGCGCTGACGGCGGCATCCAGATCGGAATGCGCCGTCATTATGATGACCGGAAGCATTGGATGACGCTGTTTGATCTGTTTTAACAGCGTCAGACCGTCCATACCCGGCATGCGAATGTCTGACAACAATACGTCCGGTGTTTTGCTGGCCAGTGCGTCCAGCACCTCTTTACCGCTTTCAAATGCGGTACAGCTCAGACCAGCCCCTGCGAGCGCACGTTCTAGCACCCAACGGATGGAACTATCGTCATCAACGACCCAGACTATTCCTCGTTGCATAAACGTCACCTTTATTTCCTGATAGGCAGGTAAACCGAGAACTCGGTATGACCCGGCCAACTGGTAAATTCAATTTTGCCGGAATGCTGATCAATTAAATTACGGGCGATGGATAACCCAAGGCCGGTACCGCCCTCGCGACCGCTGACCATTGGGTAGAACAGCGTGTCCTGCAAATGAGAGGGAATACCCGGGCCGTTATCCTCAACATCGATCCGCGCCGCCAGACGGTAACGCACGCCGTGCAGCGTGAGCTGAAACGCAGTGCGGGTACGCAGTACGATCTCGCCACCTTCCGGCCCTAAGGCTTGCAGGGCATTGCGCACGATATTCAGCAAAACCTGTTCTATCTGGTCCGGGTCGTGCAATAACTCAGGCAGGCTCGGATCGTAATCACGAATTAGCGTAACGTTTTCTGGTACTTCCATCGAAACCAGCGCGACCACACGCTCCGCTACTTTGTGAATACTTTCCGTGACGTGCATGCCCGGTTGTTGCGGTCCTAACAGACGGTCGACCAGATTACGCAGGCGGTCGGCCTGCTCAATAATGACTTTGGTATATTCGGTCAGCGCCGGGTCCGGGAGCGCTTTACTGAGAAGCTGTGCCGCGCCGCGTAACCCGCCCAGCGGGTTTTTGATTTCATGCGCCAGCCCGCGTACCAGATCGCGGGCGGCAATTTGCTGGGCATGCTGGAGTTGTTCCTGACTCAGACGGCGCTGGTTATCCATTGGCGCCATCTCCAGCAGGATCAAGCCATCAGGCAGCCTCTGGGCGGTCACAGAGAGGATATGTGAGTGGCTGTCTATCACCAGCGTCACTTCGTTATCCGTAAAGCCCTGACCGGCTTCCAGGCTCTCACGCAGCAGTCCGATGTTTAACGAGAAATAACTCAACAGATCGGGCAGCGGTGTACCAAACAGTTTGCGGGAGCTTTGAGCGAGCAGCTGTTGCGCCGCCGGGTTGGCGTAATGTATCGACAGCTCATCGTCGACGAGTAAGATGCTATTGATTAAAGAATTGAGGATCTGCCCAGCATCGGGCAGCGTGCCGGTTGCCATTCAGCAGTCTCCTGAAAAGTGTTGCACCATTTTAGTGCATTATAGCTTTTTATGGATAAAAAGCGCGAGAAAGCAGGTTGTTAGTGGAGAAAAAAGCCCATCGTGTGATGGGCTGAAAGTTTCCACGGCAACTCAATTCCAGGTTATCGCGCCAACGCGTGACGCGACCTTCTCTGGAAAGTACAACTCAAACGATCAAACGCTGTAGTACAGCTCAAACTCTACCGGGTGCGGCGTCATGCGCACGCGGTCATCTTCTTCGCGACGCAGCGCAATGTACGCATCGATAGCTTCATTGGTGAACACGCCGCCTGCAGTCAGGAACTCGCGGTCCAGATCCAGTTCTTTCAGTGCTTCTTCCAGAGAACCCGCAACCTGTGGGATCTCTTTCGCTTCTTCAGGCGGCAGGTCGTACAGGTTTTTGTCCATCGCTTCGCCCGGGTGGATCTTGTTCTTAATACCGTCAAGACCCGCCATCAGCAGCGCGGCAAAGCACAGGTACGGGTTAGCAGCCGGGTCCGGGAAACGCACTTCGATACGACGCGCTTTCGGAGAAGCTACCACCGGAATACGGATGGAAGCAGAACGGTTACGGGCAGAGTAAGCCAGCATAACCGGCGCTTCGTAGCCCGGGACCAGACGTTTGTAGGAGTTGGTGGTCGGGTTCGCCAGGGCGTTGATCGCTTTAGCGTGTTTGATAACGCCGCCGATGTAGTACAGCGCCTGCTCAGACAGACCCGCATATTTGTCACCGGAGAACAGGTTTACGCCATTCTTGGACAAGGACATGTGGCAGTGCATACCGGAACCGTTATCGCCGAACATTGGTTTTGGCATAAAGGTCGCAGTTTTACCGAAACGGTGAGCAACGTTGTGCACCACATATTTGTAGATCTGAATTTCGTCCGCTTTTTTGGTCATGGTGTTGAAGCGGGTTGCGATTTCGTTCTGGCCAGCGGTTGCCACTTCGTGGTGGTGCGCTTCAACAACCAGACCCATTTCTTCCATGATCAGACACATGGTAGAACGGATGTCCTGAGAAGAATCTACCGGAGGAACCGGGAAGTAACCGCCTTTCACGCCAGGACGGTGACCTTTGTTACCACCTTCGTATTTGGTGGAGGAGTTCCATGCGCCTTCGATATCATCGATAGCCACGTGGGAACCGGAAATGGACGCGCCGAAACGGATGTCGTCAAACAGGAAGAACTCTGGCTCTGGCCCGAACAGAACGGTATCTGCGATGCCGGTAGAACGCAGGTACTCTTCAGCGCGTTTAGCGATGGAGCGCGGGTCGCGGTCGTAGCCCTGCAGCGTACCGGGTTCCAGGATATCGCAACGGATGATCAGGGTAGACTCTTCATAGAACGGGTCGATGAGTGCAGTAGACGCATCTGGCATCAGAACCATGTCTGATTCGTTAATGCCTTTCCAGCCACCGATTGAGGAGCCGTCAAACATTTTGCCTTCTTCAAAGAATTCGGCATTTACCTGATGAGCAGGAATAGTGACGTGCTGTTCTTTACCTTTGGTATCAGTGAAGCGCAAATCAACAAACTTCACTTCGTGTTCATTCAGCATCGTCAAAACGTGTTCAGCGGACATACTTACTCTCCCGGATTGGTCATGGTCGTCGTGGTAACGAAGTCTTCAATTCTGCAAAAAATTGGCCGTGTCGCCGTAAAAAAGATAAAGCGAAATCTGTGCCAACTTTTAAATTGCCCCTAAAAGGCGTTATCATGCGCACTATCGTGCAAAGGGGCTGCACCATGAAGGATGTATTGCACCATTATAGTGCTTTAATGTGAACATTAAGCACCATATTGGTGCAAAGCACCCCAGATTACCCCTTTTAACGCTCCGTGAATGTGATCACAAAGAAACTCTGCAATACTTGTTTGCGGAGGATGTTTGTGATCCTGTTTTGTACTGCGATTAATCCGTGTACAATAACGCGCTATTTCTAAAATGCCTGAGGCAAAGTTGTGATCGAAAATTTGCGTAACATCGCCATCATCGCGCACGTAGACCATGGTAAAACGACCCTGGTAGACAAGCTGCTCCAACAATCCGGTACGTTCGATGCACGTGCTGAAACCCAAGAGCGCGTGATGGACTCCAACGATTTGGAGAAAGAGCGTGGGATTACCATCCTCGCTAAAAACACCGCTATCAAATGGAATGACTACCGTATCAACATCGTTGACACCCCGGGGCACGCCGACTTCGGTGGTGAAGTTGAACGTGTAATGTCCATGGTCGACTCCGTGCTGCTGGTGGTGGATGCAATGGATGGTCCGATGCCGCAGACGCGCTTCGTGACCAAAAAAGCCTTTGCCCATGGCCTGAAGCCAATTGTTGTTATCAACAAAGTTGACCGTCCTGGCGCGCGTCCTGACTGGGTTGTTGATCAGGTATTCGACCTGTTCGTTAACCTCGACGCTACCGACGAGCAGCTGGACTTCCCGATCGTTTACGCTTCCGCGCTGAACGGTATCGCAGGTCTGGATCACGAAGATATGGCGGAAGACATGACCCCGCTGTATCAGACCATCGTTGATCGCGTACCAGCTCCGAACGTAGACCTTGACGGCCCGCTGCAGATGCAAATCTCTCAGCTGGACTACAACAACTACGTTGGCGTTATCGGTATCGGCCGCATCAAACGCGGTAAAGTTAAACCGAACCAGCAGATCACTATCATTGATAGCGAAGGCAAAACCCGCAACGGTAAAGTCGGTAAAGTTCTGACCCACCTGGGTCTGGAACGTATCGAGAGTGATATTGCCGAAGCAGGCGATATCATCGCGATCACCGGTCTGGGCGAACTGAACATCTCCGACACCATCTGCGACCCGCAGAATGTCGAAGCGCTGCCGGCTCTGTCCGTTGATGAACCGACCGTAACCATGTTCTTCTGCGTAAACACCTCTCCGTTCTGTGGTAAAGAAGGTAAATATGTTACCTCTCGTCAGATCCTTGACCGCCTGAACAAAGAGCTGGTGCACAACGTTGCGTTGCGCGTTGAAGAAACCGAAGATGCGGATGCGTTCCGTGTATCCGGTCGTGGTGAGCTACACCTGTCTGTTCTGATCGAAAACATGCGTCGTGAAGGTTTCGAAATGGCGGTTTCCCGTCCGAAAGTTATCTTCCGCGAAATCGATGGCCGTAAACAAGAGCCGTTCGAAAACGTAACGCTGGACGTTGAAGAGCAGCATCAGGGTTCTGTGATGCAGGCGCTGGGTGAGCGTAAAGGCGATCTGAAAAACATGAATCCAGATGGCAAAGGCCGCGTACGTCTTGACTACGTGATCCCAAGCCGTGGTCTGATCGGCTTCCGTTCAGAATTCATGACCATGACCTCCGGTACCGGTCTGCTGTATTCCACCTTCAGCCACTACGACGACGTTCGTGCGGGTGATGTGGGTCAGCGTCAGAACGGCGTACTGATCTCCAACGGCCAGGGTAAAGCAGTTGCGTTCGCACTGTTCAGCCTGCAGGACCGCGGTAAGCTGTTCCTGGGTCACGGTGCTGAAGTTTACGAAGGCCAGATCATCGGTATTCACAGCCGCTCTAACGACCTGACCGTAAACTGCCTGACTGGTAAGAAACTGACCAACATGCGTGCGTCTGGTACTGACGAAGCAACGGTTCTGGTTCCGCCGGTTAAGATGACTCTGGAGCAGGCTCTGGAATTCATCGATGACGACGAACTGGTAGAAGTGACTCCAACCTCTATCCGTATTCGTAAGCGTCACCTGACTGAAAACGATCGTCGCCGTGCAATGCGTGGCGCGAAAGAAGAGTAATTAACGCTCTTTCTCAGGTAAGCATAAAAAAGCCGCTGATTATCAGCGGCTTTTTTTATCTCGGGAGTATCAGAAGAAATACTTTGCCCCAACACGAATCTGATTTTGTTCGCGATGATAGGGTTCCACATTACGATCTAACCAGCGTAATTCCAGGTAGGGCAACCAGTGTTCATTGATACGATACTTAAAGGTATTCGTAATTTCCCAGTGATGATCTTTTCCGTTACTGCTGTTGAAGTCATTGACTCGTATAAAATAGTGCGGCTCAAAGGTATAGGAAAATTTATCGGTGATGGTAAAGTTCCAGTAATTACCTATTTCATAGGTATCGTTATTATCCTGATCACCGTTTAGATCGGTTGAACTATAGTTATTATGGTTATAACGGTTACGCACGGTAAGATTAAACCACGGGGTAAATTTATAGTTAACATCCAGATAAGCCGCGCCACCAGAACCCGTACTCTTATCGTTTATCAATCCACCGGGCTGGATAGTTAATTTATCCGTTGGTTTAAATAAAGGATACCAACCTTCTATTTCGTTATAGCCGTGTTTTAACTCATCCTTACGTTGCATGGTGTAGGTGTTGGTGAGCATGATACCTGCGCCCATATCGGAGTTATAGCCAACGCGCATCATCACTTCTATCTGATCGGATGCCAGATTATATGCCTCACGGTTCTCGATATAGGCACCCGCAAAAACAGAAGTAGAAGCAACAGAGGATAAGAGAATTAGTGTTGTTAACTTTTTCATAATAAATCCATTTTTTAAGCGTAGGGAGGCCGCCATCCATTAAGATGGAGTAGGCGGCTATTATTTTTATACGTTTACAGCAGTGGTATTATTTTTAGTGGTAACAGGCTCCGATAGAGCATTGTTTTTCTTCCGTTGGCTGATTTCCTCAATAATAAAAGCAAAGCGAGTCTCGTTGAGCTTATAAAATAAACCCATCGTGAATGCAGCGATAATGGCCAGCCCACAAGGCCAGAGGAAAATAAGCTGACGCAGGCCGAGCAAAGTTGCATCGCTTTGGGTTATGTTGGGGATATAACCGATTTGCGTCAGCATGATGCCCGGCAGGAACCCAGCGAGCGCAGCGGAAATTTTGCGCGAAAAGGTATAACCCGTATACACCGAGCCTTCAGCGCGGATCCCCGTTTTCCATTCGCCATAATCGACCGTATCCGGAACCAGCGCCCAGTTCAGGCTGTTAACAAAAGCGGTTCCGAAGAAGGCTAAGCAAGAGAAAATCACAAAATAAAAGGAGTTATAACCCCAAAAATAATTTAAAATATCGCCAGCGGCCCATAAAACCATACCTGCTAAATATACGCGTTTCTTGCCAAAGCATCTCACGGTCCAGGGGACTAACAAAACCCCAATAATTACGCAACCCATACTAAAAAAACCCATCCAGGATAATAGGTTAATGTCATTTAGTACATATTGGGTATAATAAACCTGAATGGCGAGCTTGATATTAAATGCTGCTAGTGTACACAAATTTGCAATGCATAGAACTAATAGTGGTGGGTTGTGAAAAATTGCACAAAATGATTTGATTATGCTTGTTTTATGCCCCAGAGAGAGGGGCTCAATGTAATGTTCTTTGGTTCCCTTATAACATAACATGATAAAAACAAAACCAAAGATAGAGAAAATTAAGGCTGCACAACCATAACCAATGGTAGTTGTAGAGAATAAAGATTGAAGAGGAATAAAAGCAACCGTACAGATTAATAAACCTATTGTTGCCCCACCTTGTCGAAAAGCTGCCAGTTGTGCTCGTTCATTTGGATTTTTTGTTATTGCTGGAATCATGGCGCCATATGAACAGTTCATTAGACTGTAAAACAGACCGAATAGCATAAATAGACCAGTGGCAATAGCAGTCTTGAGCGGCAGGCTAAATGTTGTAGCAATAAACTGAACTGTCGCAATAATCGCGGATGGTACAGCTGCATACAGAATAAAAGGTCTGAATTTCCCCCTGGAACCTATGTTTTTTTGAGAGTCGAGAAGAAATCCGGTTAGCATATCTGTAAATGCTGTAAAGAATTTTGCTATAAGGAAAATAACCCCACCATAATATGCAGGCATTCCTAGCTCATCTGTGTAAAATTTGAGCAAATACAATGTGCCAATGCTTAGCATTAGATTGGAGCCAATATCACCCGCGCCGTAAGCGAGTTTTTCTTTCAGGCTTAATTTTAGCGTTAGCGGATCATGGTCAGGCATAACCACTCCTTACAACGCCCCGAAGGGCGTCATTAATTATTATTGTTAAGCAGTACGTTTACGCGCTTCTATTTCTTCAACGATACGGAAGTACATTTTCTCGTTGAGGTTGTAAAAACAGCCCATTGTAATCATGGCGAGCACCGCGAGCACACAAGGATATATGAAGATCAACTGACGTAATCCTTCAACAGTGCTGGCCGACTGCACTACGTTTGGAATGTAGCCAATTTGAGTAAGCATCCATCCAGGGAAAAAGCCAGCCAGCGCTTGGGACATTTTTCGAAAGAAGGTGAGCCCGGTATAAACTGTCCCTTCGGAACGAACACCAGTACGCCATTCGCCATATTCCACTGTGTCCGAGACCAGCGCCCAGTTCAGACTGTTGACGAATGCTGAGCCAAAGAATGCCAGGCAGGAGAAGGCTACGAAACTCACTGAAGTGTCACCGAAGCCGTAGTTAAGCAGATCGCCCACAGCCCAAATTATCAGCCCACCGATATAGACCTTTTTCTTACCAAAGCGGCGTACAGCAGCAGGCATCAAAAAGACGCCGATGAATATACAACCCATGCTGAAGAAGCCCATATAGGACAAAATAATCGGATCGTTCAGCACGTACTGGGTGTAGTAGACCTGAATCGCCAGTTTGACATTAAATGCCGCAAGGGTGCAGAGGTTGGCAACGCACAAAATAAACAGTGGGCGATTACCCGCGATTGCGCGGAAGGATTGCAAAATTCCTGCTTTTTGTGCGGAATCAGCCTGTTTGACCTCAACATAACGCTCTTTGACACCCGCATAGCAAAGCCACATAAATAGCAGCCCGCATAACGAGAAAAGAGCAGCCGTAACGGCATATTGCAGCTGTTGATTGCCTTCAATCAAATTCATTACCGGTACAAAAGCAACGGTGCCAATGAGAAGGCCTAAGGTGGATCCACCCTGGCGCCAGGCGGCTAGCGAGGCACGTTCATTTGGATTTTTGGTTATGGCTGGCACCATCGCGCCATAAGAGCAGTTCATCAGGCTGTAGCACAATCCATACAGCATAAACAACAGCGTTGCGACGACCGTTTTGCCCGTAATTTCTAACGGTGTCCCTATAAAGTTGGCTGTAGCCAGCAGTGCTACTGGGAATGATCCATACAGAACGAAAGGGCGAAATTTACCTTTCGGTCCTATTTTTCGCCGCGAGTCGAGCACAATACCGGTGCCCATATCGGTAAATGCGGTAAAGAATTTAGCGATTAAGAAGATAATCCCACCATAGGTTCCCGGAAGACCGAGGACATCTGTGTAGAATTTCAACAAATAGAGTGTGCCAATATCCAGCAGAATATTGGAACCCAGATCGCCTATGCCATAAGCTATTTTTTCTTTAAGTGGCAGGCGTAGCGTTGCCGGATCAGCAGAGGTTTGACTCATTATTATTCTCCATGTGCCCGCGAGTTTCCCCGCGGGCGAGCCGTGTTAGATGTTGCGTAAGGTGGCAAACAGTGACGCCCATTCACTCTTCGCGCGATAAAACACCGGAGGCTTGCCAATAGGTGCATCTACGGTAATTTCACCGCCCTGGTAAGTTTCTCCAGTCCAGACGTTTACCCAGCTATCCTCCGGCAGATACAGCGTCCAGTTTTGCTGGCCCTGTTCGTGAACCGGCGCGACCAGCAAATCCTGTCCCAGCAGGTACTGATATTTCAGGGTATAAGTGGCTGCATCGTCTTCGTAATGCAGGAACAGCGGGCGCATTACCGGTAGGCCGGAGGCGGCGTTCTGCGCAACGGCCTGTTTGAGATACGGTTTCAGGGTGGTGAACACGGTGGTCATGCGGGCAAAGTGGGCAATAGTCTCTGCATCGCCATCAAACTGCCAGTTATCGCCAGGGCGGTTACCTTCGTGGGTGCGCATCATCGGCGTGAAGGCGCTGAAGTCACACCAGCGCAGCAGCAGTTCTTTGCTGCGTTTCATGTCAAACAGGGTGGTGTAGCCGCCGATATCGCTGTGGTGCAGACCGTGGCCGGTCATCGCCAGCGATAGCGCCGCAGGAACGACGGAAGCCAGACCGTCATCGAGGCTCCAGTCAACGTTCTGATCGCCTGCCCACATCATGGTGGAGTACTTCTGGCTGCCGGTGTAGCCCGCACGCATAAAGAACAGGATCTCGCCGAGTTTGCCGGTTTCCTGTAACGCTTCGTAGTTGCATTTGGCCCACAGTGCGGGCCAGGCGTTATGCATAATTTCAGCGCTGACGCCGTTGTGCAGATACGTATCGGTTGGCAGATATTCGCCAAAGTCGGCCATCCAACCGCCGCAGCCCAGCTCAATCATGTTCTTTTTGATGACTTCTTTGAACCAGTCGTAGGCTTCGGGGTTGGTCAGATCGACCACTCCGCCGTAAAACTCGCCGAACTCAACCAAATAGTCAGCGCCTGAGGCATCTTTCGCCAGATAACCGCGAGCGGCAGCTTCGGCACAGAGATCTTTATCGCTGGCGACGTATGGGTTGATGTAGGAGAGAAACTGCACGCCTTCTTCTTTCCACTGCTTAATACGGTTATCCAACTGCGGATAGTTGTCGCTGTTCCACTTCCAGTTCCACATCACGCGCTTGCCAAAGGAGGTCATGCGGATCCCGGACCAATCCTGCGCCCAGATGCCGTTTACTTTCACGCCTGCGTTACGCATGGTGTCCAGTTTGTTCTGGCAAATCTCAGTACCGCCCTGAATACCGAGCGTGACGCCGTCGTAAACCCAGTCCGGCAGCTCCGGCTGGCGACCTAACAGCGCGGTCAGTTTTTCCAGCAGGGAAATATACGTGTCGGCGCACTCAAAGCACAGGGTGGTTTTGTCTTCCCACAGCGCCAGCTCGTGATACTCCGGTGCGCTGAAGTCGAAATTCATATAGCAACTGTTATCAACGTGGCAGTAGTACTTCTGTGTGCTGACGAAGGTCGGCTGCGGGAAGAAGGTCCAGTAGTAGTCTCCGCCGGCATTTTCTTTGCAGTCAGCCTGCCAGGTGACATAGCTGTTTTTGTTACGGCCCACGCCCTGTTCGCTGGTCCACAGTGGGAAGGGTTTTCCGCGCAAATCGAAGTAAGAGAATTGTTCACCACAGCCGTAAATATGATCGTCCGGGTTGGCTGCCAGACGCAGCCAGATGCGGTTATGGCTGAGATCATCGTTGTGCAGGTCCAGCTTCAGGCGGCCCTGTTCATCGGTAGAGATGTGCAGCGTGGCGTTGATGGTATTACCGCGGCTGAAATGTACCAGCCAGCCATCAGGTGAATCGCTAACCGTGGCGTCGGTCAGAGCAATCTTCTCATTGAGCTTGTCTTTGATGCTGAAGTTGCCGCGAAACATGTCAATGTCGGCAACGCCAGCGCCGATCCATAGACAAGGGGTTTCTGTGCTGTGACGTAAAATCAGGCGCTGGTGGTACGTTAGCGTAAAGCCATCAATATTCTTTTCTATCAGGACAGAGGATAGATGCCTACTTTGCGTGCTCATAAAATATTCTCCATGAAATTGAGGAACGCGAGCATACTGATTGGTTATGGTTTGCTATTATTCATTAGCCTTAAATAGTTATGCGCTACCCTTAAGTAGCGCTTGAACAAGACAAACTCTTATTATTTGCTAGCATCCACTCTACGAATCTCAGCAATTTTTTTACCTAAAAGTATTTGTAATGCCGCCAACAGCACAAATGGTGGTAGAAGCGCCGTGATAGCTGAAATACCTAATGCACCTTTTATTAACATTGCACCTGAAGCGATTAATAATAAAAATACTAAAACACGGAATACTTTTACCGAAATGCGCTTATGCACATATTGCCCGACTAAGGAACCGAGTATCATTGTAGGAATACAGAAAATAACCAGTTTAAATGTTGAGATTGTTAATATTCCACTCGTTGCCAGACCGCCGACAACGGCAATGTTGTTAGCCGTAAAGAACGCATTCAGCGTACCGCGAAAAGCGGCTGGACCCAGATTACGTAGCATTCCATACATCACAACTGGTGGTCCGTTTGTGGAAAAGGCCGCCCCTAGCGCACCAGCTACTGCCCCTAACGGTGCAGCAATCCAACGTCTGTCATAGATGGGTAAGCGAGGAATAAACATACTGTAGAATGAGTAGAGAATAAGAAAACCGCCCAATCCTATTTTCATAATGTGGTCAGGTAGATAGGAAAGTGCATATAAACCTACCGGAATGCCAAGAAAGGAAAAGCCGATAAGAACGGCAGCCGATCGCCAGTCCGTTTCTTTACGAGATAACCATGTGGCATAAATGGCGGTCGCTGTTCCGACAATAACAGAAAGTGGTGTTGCCATTTTTACAGGCAGCATCAGGGTGATGAGCGGCATAGTTGTCAATCCACCACCAAAGCCAGCACATATTCCTACGAATGTATAAAGAAACATTAAGGCGATAACGGTGTATATAACATTAGATTCCAACATCACGCCATCAGGTGTAAATAAATTAAAGAAATCCATTATAATTCCTTCATTATCAAATTCTAAAATATTACCTTGGCCTTTTTAAGTCAGGGTAATGGGTATCCTGCACAAATAAATACTTGAACTATATGCATTCACCATGAATATTAAAAAATAATGTATGCTGCTGTTTTGGTTTAAGTAATAGTAAGTTGATCCCAGAGTTAAAGGCATTAGGTGGACAACTCATCGGCTCGATAGCTAATCCCTGACGATTCAACTTTTCGCCACTATAGACCTGAAGCCACGGTTGATCGGAACACAAACTAACAGCCAGCTCTTTTTGTTGATTAATAATTTTCGCTTCCCACCGCTCGCCGCAAGTTTTGAAAGTATGATCAATCCGTTTATCACCGATTTTTTGTTGGATGGAATAGTCCAAATTCAGCTCATCGACGTGAAGTAACGTTGTTGAGTTAGACTGTGTATCGAAAGCCAAAACCTCATTTGCAGGAAGCTGCAGCGTATAGTCATCAACAGGCGTTAAATCACAGGTTAAATAAGGGTGAATACCGACTCCGTAAGGTGCTGGTTTATCGCCGACATTTTGGCTAATTATCTCAACGGACAGTCCGGCTGTTGCGTCCAGTGAGTAAATCACTCGTGAAATCAATGCGAATGGGTAGCCATAACTTGGTGGCAGAAATATGGAGAATGAGGCTTTTGTGGCCGTTAATTCATCAATTTGCCAGTCCCGCCATGCAAGTAAACCGTGAATAGCGGTGTTGGAACCATGTTCATTAATCGGTAGCTGATACTCATGCCCATCATGCTGATAAATGCCATTGGCAATACGATTTGGCCAAGGGATTAATACCTTACCCAGATGAGCAAGAGGCATCTCTTCTGGTTTATGAGGTATAACCAGATGTTTGCCCTGCCAGGTTAATTCGGCAAGACCGGCACCAACTGAAACTATTTGCGCCCGGTAATCACCTGCAGCGAGTAATATCGTATTCCCACCACTATGCATATATATCACCTTAATATTAGATACCCTTACTAAACAACGGCATATGCAACATTTGTTTGCTGATATGCCGTCTTTACTAGGCTTTTTTATTTCGCATTGATATCTAACAAGCCCGCTGCTACGGCTGGTGCCAGCCCTGGAGCGAGCGGGATGCGTGGGATTACCAGACAGTGCAGAAGATGGTATATATCCTGCTTACCGTCCCAGACCTTAGTGGTCACCTTGTTGTCTGCATCCAATTCTTGCCACCATGAACCATTTTCATAGTCCATCAGGTATTTAATGCAGTAATCCCACCATGTCTGATACCAGGTTTCGTATTGACGATCCCCTGTTACGGTATAGAGGGCATAGGCTGTCCCCATCGCTTCTACAATAGGCCAGCGTACACGTTCACGTACAACGGGTTTCCCTTCCCAATCAACGGTATACACAATGCCGTCTGCCCCATCTGGAGCCCAGGCATCGCGTACTGTAGCGTGGAACAAACCTTTAGCATCTTCCAGCAGCCATGCTGGGGGTTGTTCGCATCTGGCTTCCAGCGCTGCGTGGATATGCAGCATTAAACGACCCCATTCGATCCAATGGCCTGGTGTGCCGCCAAATGCACGGAAACGGTGTGCTGGATTTTCTTTGTTATAGTCGCGGATAGGATTCCATTGAGCATCAAAGTGCTCATTCACACGGTAATGGTTGTTTCTGGCTACATCATGAATGATGACGGATGCGATTCTGATAGCGCGATCCAGCCATTTTTTGTCATGGGTAACGTCATAAACGATCAGGAAAGCCTCGACCGCATGCATGTTGGCGTTACCGCCGCGGTAATCTTCCGTCTGGCTGAAAGCTTCGTCCCAGGATTCCAGGCACATCTGCTCTTCTTCACTCCAGAAGTATTTCTCAATAACTTCTATGGTGTAATCCAGTAATTTCCTGGCTTCAGGATGCCCGGTTGTTACTGCGCTGGCTGCGCCCAGCAGTGCAAAAAAGTGTTGATACCCTTGTTTGGAGGCATCCATCACGCCTTCGTCATTCACGCAGGCATACCAACCACCATATTTTTTATCTAGTAACGCGCCATTCATAGCCTTGATGCCGTGATCAACCAGATCATATGCCCCAGGCCTGCCCATAGCCGCTGCCACAGAGTAAACGTGTAACATTCGGGCAGTAATCCATAGATGAGTCCCCATCTCTTCTTTAATTTGCCCCTTGTTACCCAGCCAGCCAAATCCGGTAGGGACAGCAGCATTTTTGCCAAAGTTAAAGATGCGGTCAGTTTCCTGCTCCAGCCAGCGGTTGTGGCTCAGTGTGTTAAACCATTTCATTCTTTGATCCTCGTATTAGCGGCGACGGGCCATCATTTCATCGACGATATCGCCAAGACGTTGCAATTTAGGCGCGGAAACATCACGCAGCATCAGTTCGGTATCCGGCAGGCCAACAACCGATGACCACACCGCACGTCCGGCCAGGAAGCCGGATGCGCCAGCGGTCATTGCTACGCTGACCGCGCGCGGGAACAGTTTTTCATCTACACCAGAGGAGAGAATGACCCACGGCATGTTGATGTTTTCATTCAGGCGCTGAGACGCGCTAAGCAATTCTTGTTGGGTACCTTTGCCGTATAGCGGCATTTCGACCTTGTAGAGATCGGCACCGCTATCACCCAGTTCTTTTGCGGCATCGATAATGGCCTGTTCGCGATCGAACTTATCGCCACGACGCGGTGGACGAACAACAGGCTCGATGATGCTCAGCAAGCCATTGGAATGGCATAGCTCATTGAATTCTTTCACCATATCAAGACGCTGTTGGGCATCTTCATCGCTACGCCACAGCACCAGCAGTTTGAGAGCCTTGGCACCATCTTGCTTCACGGCCTGCGGGTTGATTTTTTTATCAATCACCACGCTATCGACCGGAATACCGTTACCCGGAATAAACTCATCAGCGGCCACAATCATGGCGCAACTTTTGGCGACCGCGTTTTGCTCTACAACCTGGCGGTAGCAGAACTGCTGATCGACCAGAATGGCGGAGGCATAGGGGGACAGGATCTTCGCCGCATTGACTTTGAAATCGGTCAGCACGCTGTCATTGACCGGGGATTTTGCACCCGCTGCGGCAAACATTAAGCGCATGGCTTCGCGCTGATCGACCGCCAGCATGGCAAATCCGCCAGAAGCTCGGGTGATATCTTTCAGGGTGTACTTCGTCATTGCTCAATCCTTACTTATCTGTGTGTTTATTTAGCCCGGCGGATGCGCGAACCTGTTCAAGAATGGCCGTCCAGTCTTCCCGGCCACGGCCAGCGGCGCGTGCCTGGTTATAGACTTCGCGGGAGGCGGCGCCGAGCGGCATCGGCACATGTAGTTGGTTGGCAACGTCCAGCGCGATGCCAAGATCCTTGTGAGCTAAATCGATCATGAAGGCCGGGGAAAGATCGCCTTTCAGCACTTTGTTCGGCCAGGAGGTAGTGAAGTGGCCTTTCCCGGCGGGGGTGCCGCTCATCACTTGCAAAGCTACATCGAAGGAGAGGCCGAGCGCTTCGCACAGCACGGCGGCTTCGGCAGAAAGAGCGTTCAATGCGATACTCATGTAGTTGTTGATGAGTTTCACGCGGATCCCCATACCGGGACCCCCTGCATTGATCAATTCATTACCCATCGCCATCAGAACCGGTGTGGCGCGTTCTACCTGCTGTGCCGTTCCACCTGCCAGTAGCAATAGCGTTCCCGCGATAGCGTGATCGGAGGTGCGTCCAACCGGGCAATCCATCATGTCGAAGCCTTTGGCACGCATATCGGTAATTAGTTTGTCGGTTTGCAGCGGGTGAATGGTGGACATATCAATCACCAACGACTGTGGGGAGAGGCTTTCGCAGATACCCTGCTCGCCGAACAGTACGCTGCGTACCAGATCGCCGTTTGGCAGCATGGTGATGACAAATTCTGCCCCTTTTGCGGCCTGAGCCGGGTTGCTGGCAGGCAGTGCTCCTTTTTCCACCAGGCGCTGAACGGCATCCGGGTTAACGTCAAAGACGCTGAGTTGATGACCCTGCTTCAGCAAGTTGCTCGCCATGGGTGAACCCATCTGACCTAATCCGATAAATGCTATAACTGCCATAACGTTCTCCTGAGACGTGGATGTCATTTTTTGTCATTTAAGGTCGTTTGTTTTTGTCTGTTTTTGATCGTATTTGTAATTTATGGTCAAAAAATTGACAGCCGTCACTTTTTAAACATTTTGTGAAATTAAAATGGTCCCATCTTGAAACGCCTAAGGAATGACCATGATTCGTATTGCTTGTGTAGGTATTGCCGTGATGGATCGCATCTATTACGTGGAAGGATTACCGACTGAGGGGGGTAAGTATGTGGCGAAGCGTTATACGGAAGTGGGCGGTGGGCCTGCTGCAACGGCCGCAGTGGCTGCAGCGAAGCTGGGCGCACAGGTGGACTTTATTGGCCGTGTGGGCGATGACGACACCGGAAATAGCCTGCTGGCGGAGCTGGAATCCCTGGGGGTAAATACCCGCTACACCCGGCGCTATGCAGGGGCGAAGTCTTCGCAATCGGCAATTATGGTTGATGCGCAAGGGGAACGGATTATCGTTAACTATCCCAGCCCGGATTTATTGCCGGATGCTGATTGGCTCAATGAGATCGATTTTTCCCAGTGGGATGTGGTGTTGGCGGATGTTCGCTGGCACGAAGGGGCCAGGCAGGCGTTCGCGCTGGCGCGTCAGGCGGGAGTGATGACGGTACTGGATGGTGACGTAACGCCACAAGATATCAGCGAGCTGGTGGCGTTAAGCGATCATGCTGCGTTCTCTGAACCTGGTCTGGCACGTTTAACCGGGATAAATGATTCTGAAGCTGGACTGAAACAAGCAAAAACGCTCACAAATGGTCATGTTTATGTGACACGAGGGAGCGAAGGCTGTGACTGGATAAAAAATAATACGTTGCAGCATCAATCTGGATTTAAAGTTGATGTTGTGGATACTACGGGAGCTGGAGATGTTTTCCACGGTGCGCTCGCATTCAGCCTGGCTGGGGGCGATGCTCCAGAAGAGGCCGTCAGGTTTGCCAGCGGAGTTGCTGCGTTAAAATGCACGCGTCCGGGAGGAAGGGCCGGAATCCCTGACTGTGATCAAACCCGATCTTTTCTGTCACTTTTTGTATAAAATGCCAGGGCAATGGTTTTTCGAGGAAATTTCATGAGTCTTACCGAACTGACCGGTAACCCGCGACACGATCAACTGCTTATGCTGATTAGCGAGCGCGGTTATATGAATATCGACGAGCTGGCCAGCCTGCTGGACGTGTCCACGCAAACCGTACGTCGCGATATTCGTAAACTCAGCGAGCAAGGATTAATTACGCGTCATCATGGTGGCGCGGGTAGAGCCTCCAGCGTGGTGAATACGGCGTTCGAGCAGCGTGAAGTTTCCTGGACGGAAGAGAAAAAAGCCATCGCGGAAGCGGTGGCTGACTACATTCCCGATGGGTCAACGGTGTTTATTACCATAGGCACCACCGTTGAGCAGGTAGCACGCGCGCTGTTAAACCATAATCATTTGCGCATTATTACCAATAGCCTACGCGTGGCGCACATTCTGTATAACAACCCACGTTTTGAAGTCATGGTGCCGGGGGGAACGTTACGCTCGCATAACAGCGGCATCATTGGCCCTTCTGCCTCGGCATTTGTGGCTGATTTTCGGGCCGACTACCTGGTTACCAGCGTTGGCGCGATCGAAAATGATGGTGCGCTGCTGGAGTTTGATGTCAACGAGGCCAGCGTGGTGAAGACGATGATGGCCCATTCAAGGCATATTCTGTTGGCTGCGGATCATACGAAATATACGGCTTCTGCCGCGGTAGAGATTGGCAACGTGTCTCAGGTGACCGCGCTGTTTACCGATGAATACCCAGGTCCCGCATTGCATAATTTACTCCAGTCACAGCAGGTGGAAATTGTGCAAGTGAGTCCTTCACAGGATGATGCTCTGGCAGTGTAATTCTCCCAATGATGGCTCGATAAGTTCGTAGCCATCACTCTCGCATAGTCAAACTTCTCCTTTCCCGCTACAGTTATTCATCCACGGCGAATAAGGAGAAGGGCATGCTCTATATCTTTGATTTGGGTAATGTGATTGTCGATATCGACTTCAATCGCGTGTTAGGTACTTGGAGCGATCTGAGCCGTGTACCGCTGGCTTCGTTAAAGCAAAGTTTCACCATGGGAGAGGCTTTTCACCAGCACGAGCGAGGTGAAATAACGGATGAAGCCTTTGCCGAGGCGATATGTCATGACATGGCGCTACCGTTAAGCTATGAGCAGTTCTCCCATGGCTGGCAGGCCGTTTTTGTTGCCTTGCGTCCTGAAGTCATCGACATCATGCAAAAGCTGCGTGAGCAGGGGCATCGGGTGGTTGTCTTGTCGAATACTAACCGTCTGCACACGACGTTTTGGCCGGACGAATACCCCGAAATCCGTCAGGCTGCTGACCATATTTACCTTTCCCAGGATCTGGGCATGCGTAAACCGGAAGCGCGGATTTACCAGCATGTCCTGCAGTCTGAAGGTTTTTCTGCGCATGAGGCGGTATTTTTTGATGACAACGCCGATAATATTGAAGGGGCTAATCGGTTAGGGATTACCAGCATCCAGGTTGTCGATAAAACGACCATTCCGGACTATTTCGCGAAGTTGCTATGCTAAAAAATGTTCAGCAACAAGCCAGGTACCATACGCGTCCTGTTCGGGCCTGGCTGAAGCTACTATGGCAGCGGATTGATGAGGACAACATGACGACGCTGGCAGGGAATCTTGCCTATGTCTCATTGCTCTCATTAGTGCCGCTTATTGCCGTAGTTTTTGCACTTTTCGCCGCATTTCCGATGTTTTCTGACGTCAGTGTCCAGCTACGTCATTTCATTTTCGCAAACTTTATCCCAGCGACGGGAGATGTCATTCAGCGTTATATCGAACAGTTCGTCGCCAACTCGAACAAAATGACGGCCGTTGGGGCGTGTGGGCTGATTGTGACAGCGTTATTACTGATGTATTCCATTGATAACGCCCTGAATACTATCTGGCGCAGCAAGCGTACCCGGCCTAAAGTTTACTCTTTCGCCGTTTACTGGATGATTTTAACGTTGGGGCCGCTGTTGGCGGGGGCCAGTCTGGCGATCAGCTCTTATCTGTTGTCATTGCGCTGGGCCAGCGATCTCAACACGGTGATTGATAACGTCCTGCGTATTTTCCCGCTGGTGCTTTCCTGGCTCTCGTTTTGGCTGCTTTACAGCATCGTACCGACTACGCGTGTACCTAACCGTGATGCGGTTATTGGTGCCTTTGTGGCCGCGGTGTTGTTCGAAACCGGAAAGAAAGGATTTGCGCTCTATATCACGATGTTCCCGTCTTATCAGCTCATTTACGGTGTTCTGGCGGTGATCCCCATTTTATTCGTCTGGGTATACTGGACCTGGTGTATCGTCTTGCTAGGCGCGGAAATAACTGTCACTCTCGGGGAATACCGCAAACTTAAACAAGCCGCAGAAAAAGAAGAAGCAGAGCAACCATGATTGCATTAATTCAGCGCGTAACCCGTGCCAGCGTCACCGTGGAGGGCGAGGTGACGGGTGAAATTGGCCCAGGACTTTTGGTCCTGTTAGGTGTCGAAAGGGATGATGACGAACAGAAAGCGAACCGCCTGTGCGAGCGCGTACTCGGCTATCGAATCTTTAGCGATGCCGAAGGCAAAATGAACCTTAACGTGCAGCAGTCAGGGGGGAGTGTACTGGTGGTTTCACAGTTCACGCTAGCGGCAGATACCGAACGCGGCATGCGCCCGGGGTTTTCAAAAGGGGCTGCTCCCGATCGCGCTGAAGCGCTGTATGAGTACTTTGTTGAGCGTTGCCGCCAACAGGAAGTGAATATGCAAACCGGCCGATTCGCTGCGGATATGCAGGTTTCACTGGTTAATGATGGCCCCGTGACGTTCTGGTTACAAGTATGAACCAGCTACCGGTGTGGCCGCGGACAACAAGAGAGAATACGACTATGTATCACCTTCGAGTACCGCAAACAGAAGAAGAATTGGAGCGTTACTACCAGTTTCGCTGGGAGATGCTGCGTAAACCTTTGCACCAGCCAAAAGGCTCCGAACGGGATGCCTGGGACGCGATGGCGCATCACCAGATGGTGGTGGACGAAGAGGGAAATCTGGTCGCAGTTGGCCGACTGTATATCAATGCGGATAACGAAGCCTCCATACGCTTTATGGCCGTTGACCCTTCCGTGCAGGAGAAAGGGTTGGGCACGCTGATGGCGATGACCCTGGAGTCTGTGGCGCGTCAGGAAGGAGTCAAACGCGTAACCTGTAGTGCCCGTGAAGATGCGGTCGAATTTTTCGCCAAACTGGGATTTGTGAGCCAGGGAGAAATCACCACGCCGCAAACCACGCCGGTGCGTCACTTTTTGATGATTAAGCCTATTGCGACGCTGGACGATATTCTCCATCGCGGGGACTGGTGCGGACAGCTACAGCAAGCCTGGTACGAACATATTCCATTGAGTGAGAAAATGGGTGTGCGCATTCAGCAGTATACCGGGCAGAAGTTTATCACCACGATGCCCGAGACGGGCAATCAGAACCCGCACCATACGCTGTTTGCCGGGAGTCTGTTTTCCCTGGCGACGCTAACGGGCTGGGGACTTATCTGGCTGATGCTGCGTGAGCGTCATCTGGGCGGGACGATAATCCTTGCCGACGCACATATCCGATACAGCAGGCCGATCACCGGGAAACCTACCGCTATCGCCGATCTGGGCTCGCTGAGCGGTGACCTGGACCGTCTGGCAAGAGGTCGCAAGGCGCGCGTTCAGATGCAGGTTGGGGTGTTTGGCGATGACACGCCGGGCGTGGTGTTTGAAGGTACCTACATTGTGCTACCCGCAAAACCGTTTGGCGCATATGAAGAAGGCGGGAACGAGGAAGAGTAGGTCAGAGGATGTAATCATCTACTCAATGAAAGCGTCCGCCGGAAGGTTAAAGCGTTCAGCAAGTGCTTTAATGTGACTTACAGTCAGGGCTCTGCGACCATTTAAGATGTTGCTGACGTTCGATTTTGAACCAAGTTCGTTGGCAAGATCTGCTGCTTTGAGACCATATTGATCCATGAGCGTTCGCAATACTGAAACGCCAGAGGGAGTTTTCTCCAGGTGTTGGTTGAGTGCTTTGAATTCCGGCGCATGTTTTTCATATTCACTGATCCGGGCACAGAGCAATTCAAATAGTGGGTTTTCGAGATCGTTCTGGTCGACCAGAAACTCCACTAGCGCTAGTGCCCTGCGATACTCAGTGTCATTTTGGTCTTCCCCCAACAGTGGGATGGTTTTTACCGCATCGCTGAAGGTATCTACGATCTTTTTTGCGCTGGTTGCATCCATCTGACGATGAGTTCTCATTCTTTATTACCCCGATAATATGCTGTCAGTTTGTCATATTCGGCATGGGAAACGATATGTTTCACAAATATCTTATGTGACCTGAAATCTATGTAGGAAATGAGTCTCAGGCTGTTGCCAGAAACATCAATCACCCACCATTTATCTCTGTACTTAAAATTATCCAGTGAATGTATGTACTGCTTCATCTCCTCAGGCCTGGTGAATGTCTTTTTCTCCAGAACATTCAGCAAGTCAGCAAGAGCAAGCTCATGGTTTGGATACATGAGCATCGCCTCATTGAATGGTTTTCGGCTGATAACATGCACGATGTAGTTCCATTACAAAGTTTTCAACCTGAAAACAATTTAGCGCAGCATCATCAGGTTTTCAAGTTGAAAACTAAATTGAATTTTAGATTATTTTCCCTGTTGATGGACTTACAACACGCCAGGCCACATCTCGCATGGCGCTTCGTGCCGCCTGGCTCACACCTCCGAGCTGGAAAAAGCCATGGATGACACCGAGATAGCGCTGGCAAGTGCATTCCACACCCTGTTCCTGGAACCGTTGATACAGGGCCTCGCCCTCATCGCGCAGTGGGTCGAATTCGGCTGTAATGATGTGCGTGGATGGCAGACCGGCGAAGTCCTCACGCCAGAGCGGACTGGCTTCAGGATGCAGTGGATCGGTTCGCGGCATATACATCTCGTAGCCTGAAAGCAGCGTGTCACGCGTGATAATGTAATCCTGCACGTTACGGGCGTAGCTCTCAAATCTGGCGGTTGCGTCCAGCATGGGGTAGATCAGAGTCAGCTGTGCAGGTTGCCATTGACGGGCGGCTTTCAGGCGTAGCGCGGTGACCAGCGCCAGATGCCCGCCCGCGCTATCGCCGGCAAGCGTAATGTTCGCGCGGTCTATCCCCAGTTTCTGGGCATATTTCCAGATAGTATTGGCTCCGGTTTCGGCATCGTTATGCGCGGCCGGGAAGGTGTGCTCTGGCGCAAGTCGGTACTGCACGGCAATCACGCGACAATTACTGTAAAAAGCTAACTGCCTTAACTGGTTATCGTGAGTAGCAAAGCCACCGCTGACAAAGCAGCCACCATGATAATAAATGACGCAGGGTAATTTTCCTGTGGCATTGAGCGGCGAAACCACGCGAAACGTCATGGCATCGAGTTCAATATCTTCAACCTGGACGCGGGTTTCTGTTTCTCCTGCCAGTGTCGTGCTGGCGATGTAGCCCGCCCTCCGGTCATCAATATTCTGTTCGCGAGAAGAGGGGCGTCCCGCCGCGATAAATTCCTCCACTAACTGCGCAATCCCGCTTTCCAGTGCCATTTTTCATTGCCTTTATCTGTATGGATATACAGTTTTATAACCCGATTTGGTACGAATGAAAATGGGAAAATTGGGCTGCGTACGATTCTGGAAAGCGGCTCGCAAAAATAAAAATCGTTCGCGTAATAACTATTTTCTCGTCAGTCTCAGGTGTATGTTATTTGAAAAATAAGCGCGAATGATATACTGGAGGTATATGTGAGTATGATGGCTGGGATGGATATGGGCAGAATTTTACTCGATTTATCAGACGACGTGATTAAACGGCTTGACGATCTCAAGGTGCAACGCAACCTGCCTCGTGCAGAACTCTTGCGGGAGGCCGTTGAGCAATATCTGGAAAGACAGGATCGGGCTGAAACCACAATTTCGAAAGCATTGGGGCTCTGGCAAGGCTGTGAGGAAGATGGCGTTGAATACCAACGTAAACTTCGTGAGGAATGGTAATGGTCAAAGGGTCTGCGCTTTTTGATACCAATATCCTCATCGACCTGTTTAGCGGGCGAAGTGAAGCAAAACTGGCGATAGAAACATGGCCGCCACAGAACGCAATCAGTCTCATTACCTGGATGGAGGTGATGGTAGGCGCAAAAAAATACCATCAGGAGGCCCGTACTCGCATTGCGCTAGGCGCTTTTAACATTATTGGAGTTTCACAGGATATTGCTGAGCGAAGCGTGAATATCAGGCAAGAATACGGGATGAAATTGCCGGATGCCATTATCCTGGCTACTGCGCAGATTCATCATCTGACACTGGTTACGCGTAATACCAAAGATTTTGCAAGCATATCCGGTGTGGTCACACCGTATACGTTATAGTCCGGGCGACCAGCGTCGCCCGGCAGTACTGGGGTTTTACTCCCCTTCACCCGGGAATAAGAACGGGTTGATGGAGCTGCGGGCAAAGCCTTCTTGCTCCATGTGGGCGTCCAGCATCAGTGACGCGAGGTCGTCGGCCACGGCCTCGACTTTCGGGTCTTTTTCCTGGTAGAGAATCTTCAGGTAAGTCCCGCAGTCGCCGCAGCTTTCGGCTTTAATTGCCGCCTGCTCGTTATCCAGCGACCAGTAGTTCAAGTCACGGCTCTGTTCGCAGTTGCTGCACTTCACGCGCACCACGTGCCACTCGGTTTCGCACAGGTTGCAGTGCAAATAACGCAGCCCCTGAGTCGTACCGATTTGCACTATGCTGGAGACCGGCATCGAACCACATACCGGGCAGAACTGACGCTGTTCACCGTACTCAGCGCGCGCTTTGCCGGGGATCAGACTTGCCATCTGCGCCCAGTAGAGCGACAGTGCGGCCCAAATGAACGGGGCTTTATCGCTACTGACGGAGGCAAAATCAGAGGCAAACAGCGCGCTGGCCATCAGCTCCAGCTCCTGCTCTGAGGCTTTTTCCAGATTCTCGATCACCGCCAGCGCAGGGCCGCTCATTTCTGGCTTCAGCTCAGCAATTAACGATTGCAGCAGTTTTTGCCAGTGCTTGTCACGTGGCAGGACGTGGATATCCAGCGGCGGCTTGCCCTGATCGTTCGCTTCTTTGATACGAGCGGTCAGATCCATCTGCAGCGGATGATCGTACAGTACCACTTCCTGTGCGTGGGCGATCAGCGCGGCAAAGCGCAGATAATCGCCCAGCGGGTTGTTTTCGGCCAGCTCGCGCAGACGTTCAGCACGACGGTTATACAAATTTTTGAGTCTGGGGAACAATAACGGCGGAATCATATCCGCCGTGCGTTTCTCGCTCGAACCCAGCTCATCTTGCGGGATTATGCGAATACTCATTCAGATGACTTTTCCTGTTTCTGGCGGACTTCTCGGTACCAGCGTGGGTGATGTTTCTTCGCCCACGATTTAGTAACCCATCCTTCCACCATCGCGGTAATGGTGCCTTTCACCCAAAGGGCGGCGTAAATGTGCACCATGATAACCACAATTAACGCTACTGCGGCAAATGAATGCAGCATTAACGCGAATCGGATCACCGGGATTGAGAAAGCAGGCGCAAAATACGGACGCCAGATGATCACTCCGCTCACCAGTAACAGCACCAGGAAGATAATCGCCGCCCAGAATACGCATTTCTGGCCGAAGTTATAACGTCCCGTGTCACCTACTTCCTCGTTGACGACAATCTTACGAATATTCTTCGCCCAAAAGATATCATCCCGATTGATTAGATTGTGGTGCCAGTAACGGAAAAACATGATGATAAAAGAGGCAAACATGATCACGCCGACAAACGGGTGCACAATTCGCGCCAGTTGCGGCGTGCCCATGATGTGCATCAGCCAGTTAAAAGACGGGAAGAGAAAACCCATCCCGCTCACTGCCGCCAGAATAAAGCAGAAGGCGGTTATCCAGTGGTTGATGCGTTCCGGCGCCGTGTAGCGCACGATGGTGTCACGTCGTTTCATTTGCGCACCTCGTCTTTCTCTTCATGCAGATTGTCTTCTTCCTCTTCCGCACGGTTTGGACCCACACCGACGTAGTGGAAGATACTGGCCGCAAATGTCGCTGCGAAGCCGACTGCTGCCAACGGTTTCCAGATGCCTTTCCAGAACTTCACGGTGGCGCTGATTTCCGGGTTCTCCGGCAGACCGTGGTACAGATTCGGCTTGTCGGCATGGTGCAATACGTACATTACGTGCGTACCGCCAACGCCCGCTGGATCGTACAGGCCCGCGTTTTCGTAGCCACGCGTTTTCAGTTCCGCCACGCGCTCACCAGCCAGCGTTTTCATCGACTCTTTGGTGCCGAAATGAATCGCCCCGGTTGGGCAGGTTTTCACGCAGGCCGGTTCTTGCCCGACCACTACACGGTCGACGCACAGCGTACATTTGTACACGCGGTTGTCTTCCGGGTTGAGGCGCGGCACATCGAACGGGCAGCCAGCAATGCAGTAGCCGCAGCCGATGCACTGCTCGGACTGGAAGTCGACGATACCGTTGGCATACTGAATGATAGCGCCTTCAGCCGGACACGCCTTCAGGCAGCCCGGATCGGCGCAGTGCATACAGCCATCCTTACGGATCAGCCACTCAAGTTTGTCGTTCTGTTCCACTTCCGAGAAGCGCATCACCGTCCAGGATTTCGCGGTCAAATCAGCCGGGTTGTCATACACCCCAACGTTGTTGCCCACTTCATCACGGATGTCGTTCCACTCGGAACACGCCACCTGACAGGCTTTACAGCCGATACAGGTAGTGACGTCGATAAGTTTCGCCACCTCTTCCTGGTGATCCCGCGCCTGAGGCGCGGGGGTGAAACCGTTAGTGGCGGATCGACGAATGATGTCTTGCGATTGATAAGCCATAGGTCGTCTCCGTTACACCTTTTCCACATTCACGAGGAAGGACTTAAATTCCGGCGTCTGCGTATTCGCATCACCAACGAATGGCGTTAACGTGTTAGCGATAAAGCCTTTTTTCGCCACACCTTCGTAGCCCCAGTGAATCGGAATACCGATAGTGTCGATATCCTTACCGTTGGCCTTCAACGTGCGAATACGTTTGGTCACCACTGCTTTGGCTTTAATATAGCCGCGGTTAGAGGAGACTTTGACGGTATCACCATGAGAGATACCGAGCTTATTCGCCAGCTTCTCGCCAATTTCCACAAACTGTTCCGGCTGGGCGATGGCGTTTAGCAGCGCATGCTTGGTCCAGTAGTGGAAGTGCTCGGTCAGACGATAAGTTGTACCGACATACGGGAATTTATCCGCTTTACCCAGCGCCTCCGCGTCACCTTTAAAGATACGCGCGGCAGGGTTAGAGATAACGTTCGGGTGCAGCGGGTTAGTGCCGAGCGGCGTTTCAAACGGCTCGTAGTGTTCCGGGAACGGCCCTTCCGCCATCTTATCGATAGCAAACAGGCGTCCCATCCCTTCCGGCTGCATGATAAACGGCCCTACGTCAGTACCCGGTGCGGCGGCGCTGTAGTCAGGAATATCCATCCCGCTCCATTTCGCGCCATCCCATTTCAGGATCTGACGTTTCGGATCCCACGGATTCCCCTGCGGGTCTGCGGAAGCACGGTTATAAAGAATGCGGCGGTTAAGTGGCCACGCCCAGGCCCAACCCAGCGTATTGCCAAGGCCAGACGGATCGGCGTTATCGCGACGCGCCATCATGTTGCCTTCCGGCGTCCAGCTACCGGCAAAAATCCAGCAGCCGCTGGAGGTCGTGCCGTCATCACGCAGTTGGGCGAACGAGCTGAGCTGTTGGCCTTTCTTGACGATTACCGCGCCGGTTGCCGGGTCGGTAATATCAGCCAGCGCTTTACCGTTACTCTCCATCGCCACTTCTTCCGAAGCCGGCTCATGCGGTGTGGAGTAGTTCCAGGTCATGCTCAGCACCTGTTCCGGGTTTGCACCACCTTGTTCGGCATACATCTTGCGCAGGCGCAGGAAGATACCGGCGAGGATTTCGCCATCGGTTGCGGCAATCCCTGGGGCATCCGCGCCTTTCCAGTGCCACTGCAGCCAGCGACCCGAGTTGACGATCGAACCGTTCTCTTCGGCGAAGCAGGTGGATGGCAGACGGAATACTTCGGTCTGGATTTTTGACGGATCAACATCGTTCGACTCACCATGGTTCTGCCAGAAGGTGGAGGTCTCTGTGTTGAGCGGGTCGATAGTGATCAGATACTTCAGTTTGGACAGTGAAGCCACAACCTTGTTTTTGTTCGGGAATGAGGCGACCGGGTTAAAGCCCTGGCAGATATAGCCATTCACTTTGCCCTGGTTCATCATCTCGAAGTACTGCAGGACGTCGTACCCTTTATCCCACTTCGGCAGCCAGTCGAAGCCCCAGCTATTTTCTGCTGTCGCTTTATCGCCAAAGAAGGCTTTCATCATCGAAACGAAGAATTTCGGGTAGTTGCCCCAGTAGTTTACCTGACCTTCCAGCAATGGTTTTGGCGTGTTGGCGGCAAGGTAGGTTTGCAGGTCGGTCTGTTTTTCGCTTGGCAGCGTCAGATAACCCGGCAGACTCTGTGACAGCAGACCAAGGTCGGTCAGTCCCTGAATGTTGGAGTGACCACGCAGGGCGTTAACACCGCCGCCGGCCATGCCCATGTTGCCGAGGATCAACTGGATCATCGCCATCGTACGGATGTTCTGCGCACCAACGGAGTGCTGCGTCCAGCCCAGCGCGTACAGGAATGATGCGGTTTTGTCTTTCGCGCTGGTTTCTGCGATGTATTCACAGACCTTCAGGAAATCGGTCTTCGGCGTACCGCAGATATTCTCTACGACCTCCGGTGTATAGCGGGAGACGTGCTGTTTGAGCAGGTTCCATACACAGCGTGGATGTTGCAGAGTCACATCGCGTTTGGCGAAGCCGTTTTCATCCAGCTCATAGTTCCAACTGGTTTTGTCATACTTGCGTTTGTCCGCGTCGTAGCCGGTAAACAGGCCATCTTCGAAGCCAAAATCCTCGCGCACGATCAGGCTGGCGTTGGTATAGGCCTCGGTATATTCGCGGTTGAATTTTTCGTTATTCAGCAGGTACAGCATGACGCCTGACAGGAAGGCAATGTCAGTACCGGAACGAATTGGGGCATAGAAATCAGCCACCGCTGCGGTTCGCGTAAAGCGAGGATCGATGACAATCAGCTTAGCGCCGTTGTGAATTTTCGCTTCCATCGCCCAGCGGAACCCGACCGGGTGAGCTTCAGCGGCGTTACCGCCCATCACCACAACGAGGTTGGCGTTTTTAATGTCGACCCAGTGGTTGGTCATCGCACCGCGACCAAATGTTGGAGCAAGACTTGCTACCGTTGGTCCGTGTCAGACACGCGCCTGGTTGTCGACCGCAAGCATACCCAGCGCGCGGGAGAATTTTTGCGTCAAATAGCCGGTTTCGTTACTGGAAGCGGATGCACACAGCATCCCGGTGGAAAGCCAGCGGTTAACGGTTACGCCTTCGGCGTTTTGTGCAACGTAGTTAGCGTCGCGGTCTTCTTTCATCAGCTTAGCGATGCGGTCGAATGCCTCATCCCAGCTAATTTGCTGCCACTTATCTGAGCCTGGTGCGCGGTATTCCGGGAATTTCAAACGGCTTTCAGAGTGGATGAAGTCCACAAGACCTGCGCCTTTCGGGCACAGCGCGCCGCGGTTCACCGGGTGATCCGGGTCCCCTTCAATATGGAAGATGGATGCTTTGGCGTTTTTTGCTCCGTCACCGAGGCTGTACATCAACAGTCCACAGCCAACGGAACAGTAGGTGCAGGTGTTACGGGTTTCGCGGGTGCGCAGCAGTTTATATTGCCGTGTTTCCGCGAGCGCTACGCCGGGTGCAAAGCCCAGTGCCGCTGCCGTGGTGCCTGCCATACCGCCAGCGCAGATCTTAAAGAACTGCCTTCTGCTGACCTGCATGGTTTGCTCCTTGTTTCGACATTGTCACGTTCCCTTCGCATTTCTGCCATGCCAACGCGTGGGAAGTGGTTGTTATTTTTCTTTGCGGACGGGACCGCAAAGGTCCAGAATTGGGTGAATTTCCCTCCGTCCAGGAGGGATTTGTAAAGAATACCACAATGTTGGTACGCGTGTTCCAATATGGTTAAAAGAAAGTGAATAAGATTATTCAAGAAAACATTAAGAATGTGACATCTACGACAGGATCGCGCCAATTGACTCTCTGGAAGCGCGAGGATTTACAACATCCTCAGCCTGATGAAGTCGCTGAAGAAGTGCCTGTTGCGCTGGTCTATAACGGAATTTCACACGTGGTGATGATGGCGTCACCGAAAGATCTTGAGCATTTCGCGATGGGTTTTTCACTTTCTGAAGGCATTATTGAGTCCCCGCAGGATATTTACGGGATGGACGTGGTTCCTTCCTGCAACGGATTAGAAGTTCAGGTTGAGCTGTCCAGCCGTCGTTTTATGGGATTGAAGGAACGTCGTCGCGCGTTGGCCGGGCGCACCGGTTGTGGTGTTTGCGGCGTGGAGCAGCTCAATGATATTGGCAAGCCGGTCCAGCCGCTGCCGTTTACCCAGACATTCGATCTGGCGAATCTTGATAACGCTTTACGACATCTCAATGATTTTCAACCCGTGGGTCAACTGACAGGCTGCACGCACGCGGCGGCATGGGTGCAGCCTGCAGGTCATCTGGCGGGCGGACATGAAGACGTTGGGCGTCATGTCGCGCTGGATAAACTGCTGGGGCGTCGGGCGCTCGAAGGGGAAACCTGGCAACAGGGTGCGGTATTAGTCTCCAGCCGCGCCAGCTATGAGATGGTGCAGAAGTCGGCAATGTGCGGCGTGGAGATCCTGTTTGCCGTTTCTGCGGCGACAACGCTCGCTGTGGAAGTTGCCGAACGCTGTAACCTGACGCTGGTGGGTTTTTGCAAACCAGGCAGGGCGACGATCTATACGCATCCGGAGCGTCTGATCGCGAAGTGACGCCACCAGGCGGCCAGGATACTGCCTGAAAATGCCAGTTCCATTATTACGGCAACGGGCGAGCCGACAATCACATTGTTCAGTAGCCAACACAGGCTGCCGCACAATGTGTATCCGCGTAATTTCCCGCTGCGTTTTTGAAACGACGCAAAGGTCATCAGCAGGCTTCCCATCAGCGGCAAAATACTCGACAGATTTTGCCAAAGATAAACGCTACACATCAGCGACCCCAGCATAAATCCCCACATAGCCCAGCGATGAAACGTGACGATGGCCGTCGCGTACCGGCATGCGGCGATGACCATTAACCCAGCCGCAGCATCTTGATCCAAAAGATAGAAATGGATAGCGAGCAGGGAAGTGGAGGTGGTGAGCAGAGATAAGGTGATGGCCCGGCGTTGAAAATGAAAAGCGGAAATATCCAGCAAGAAGCTGATACCGGCCAGAATCTGAGAGAGAAGAAATGCGTTCATAATGTGCGCCAACCGTTGCAGAGTGGCGGGACAATACTCGACGCATTCACATAAGGCGTTAGCTTTTGTTAAGACGCTGGCGAATACGAGACAGGCTAACGGGATTAATACCGATATAGTTGGCGAGATCGCGCTGAGTGAGCTGCGACTCCCAGTCCGGGAAGTGTGTTTGTACATACCGGTAGCGCTGCTCTGGGGTATTGAGCAGCAGCATTTGCTCTTTTTTCTCTTTGTAGATCAATTGCTGAATCAGTAGCTGGGTCTTAATATCCTGATTTTCCGGCGCATCCAGCAAAGCCAAAGAAATTTCACTGGTTTCTCCTGCGGTAATCATTTGCAGACTGTAATCAGCAGGCGTTTTGGTCAGCCAGTTCAGGTACAGAAAGCAGTATTCCCCGGCAAAGTAAAACTCTTTAACCCTTTCTACGCCGTTGTTTGCGTGGTACACCGCACGTGCAACGCCATGATGTAAAAGATGAATTTTACTTTGTGCCTCGCCCTGACGAAGCAACCAACTGCCAGCCGGTTGCGCTTTTCTTCTGCTACCTGCGAACCATTGTTGTTCGTGATTAAGCGCCATTTTATTTCTCAAATAATTTGAATAAGACAGGCAAATCCTTCCGCTTTTAGTTGTTCGAGTATCAGCCTATTATTTATCACATCAAGGCACGGTGCCTTACTCAAACAACTAAGTTAAAGGGTTTATATCATGAAAAGCATCAAAACTTTTGTCGCAGTTATCGCTCTGGCTACTTCTTTCGGTTCATTCGCTGCTCAGACTGTTACTGCAACCGGCTCTACACTGGAAAGCGCTGAAGCAAACATTGCCGCTCAGGCTGAACGTGCAGGCGCCAGCGATTATAAAATCACCCAGGCTTACACCGGTAACCGCGTGCACATGACCGCTGAACTGCTGAAATAAGATACCTCAGTACTGTAGAAAGAGCGCCTTTGAGGCGCTTTTTTCATTTCCGGCATTCACTGCCCGAGCAATGCGATAAACGCCTTATAGTCTTTCAACCCTGCAATAATCTCTGCCGGATGGCTACTCAACACGCTGGATAAATAACTGAAGATTTTTAGTTCATGCCGCGCCTCGGCGGCGGCACAGGCGATCAGCACATGGCTGACCGGTTCGTTATTCACCAAAATAGGTTGCGCGAGGGTGATAAAGAAACCACGAAAGCGACGCTCCTGTTCACTCCAGCAATGAGGAATCGCCAGACGATTCACTATCAGGTTTTCACCTTCATGTTCCCGGGCGCAAATGCGTAGCGCTTCGTCTTCGGTGATGTGGCCCTGTGCCACAAGCTGGCCGCAGATCCGGCCAATGATGCTCTGCCAGCTTTCGCCACTCGTATTGGCGTAATGAAAACTGCCCTGCTGTAAAAAGAATCGTTCGGGCTGCTGGCGTATAAAGGCCGTTGCGAGGAAGTGTTTTATCTGCTCGGTACCCGCCGCGGTGATAATGTTTTTGATAGTTAATGTATTTTTTATAGATTCATCAAGCAGATAGTGACTATTATTGATGATTAACAGCGGGGTAATTTCTTCACTGATGGCGCTGACCTCACTCGTATTTCGCGCAATGATCACCCGACAATTCAGTACGTCTCGCTCAATGGCCTGTTGATTAACAGTGGCGATAGCATTCTGGTCGGAGAGCAAAATGACCGGCTGACGCTCGTTTTGGTGCCGCTCCAGCGCACAGGCGAAGTAAAGTCCGATGAGATCGCTATCGAACAGCGGAATATCCAGTTTTTCGCGCAACAGGGCAATAAAACGCAAACTTAAATCGAAGGCGGCAGGCCAGGTAGACTTCAGGTTATGCATACTGCTCTGGCGGTGTTCCGGAACCCAAACCGGGGCAGAGACGCATCTCAGCAGATGACCGGTAATATTATCAACCAGTTGGCTATCGATAACATTCAACGCGGCGATGCCGGGAACGCTTTTTAATAACGAAGTCACCGTCCCGGCCGAGATGGTCATGGCCTGTTGTTGTCTGATTTCCAGGAGGCCGATCAGTGTTCTGAAGGCGTTCTCACCCAGGTAAACACCTCCTTGTTCCACTGCGTTTTTCAGTGATGCATACCGACATTCTGGCCATGATCCGCAGAGCTGATTACGCAGGGCGTAGACTGCCAGCACCAGGCTTGCCAGGTACTCTCCCGAGATGAGCGGAAATTCATTAAGGTTTTCACATGCTGCATTGAGCCTGTCGATATTGTCGCGGGTAATACCCGGCAGCGGAATCAACAGCGGATCTTTTTTCAGCAGATTCGCCAACAGGATAATGCGCTTTTCTTCCGGTTCATCAATGAAATGACCGACGCCTGGGCGGCTGGCAAGACAAAAGGCGCGCTCATAGCGTTGTTTGAGACGCGGTAGCCTGTCGGCAACCCAGGTTTCGGGTAAATTCAGCGTCGAGGCGAGCTGAAGGCGGGGGGTAAAAGGGTTCAGCAATAATATCGCCAGCAGTCGGTCATCATTATCATGGCGTTGCAGAAGCTGAAAATAACCGCGTCTGTCGACGATATCCAACTGATATCCCGCACTGCCCCCTGGCTGGATGCGGGCCTTACCGCTGAGCGTAAAATTGAGGTAGTCAAGATCGCGCAGGATGGTTCTGCCCGAAACGCCAGTTTGCCGCGCCAGCTCGCCCAACGAATACGGCTGCTGTTCGAGGAGATCGACAATTTTCAACTGGCGTTCACTGAGCATCAGATTGACTCGCGAAAATCGGTGAAGGCTTTAACGTTATCCGCCGTCAGCGAGACCAGCAGCTCGCGGACCAGAGTGAACAGCGCGTCATAATCTTTCGCCGAAATCATACCGCTATTGGCGTGCAGATAGCGGGTCGGCAGGCACAGCGCCGCCACCGGACGACCGCCGCCCATCACATTATAGCGTCCGCCGTCCGTCGCACCGGTTTTCATGGTGCAGAACTGTAAAGGAGCCCCGCTGAGCTTAGCGCTCTCTTTCAACGCGGCAACCAGTCGCTGATTGGGAAAGTAGCGCTTATCAAACAGCATCAGCCCCGGACCATCGCCGAGCTTCAGCGGATATTTGATGCTATCAATGCCGGGAACGTCGCCCGCCACCGCCGTATCCAGCACGATAACCACGTCGGGTTTGATATGCTCCGCCGAGGTTTGCGCCCCGCGCAGCCCGACCTCTTCTTCCACGCTGCCGACGCCGTACAGGATGATCTCCGGGTTATCCACTGCCTGTAATAGCTCCGCCATCAGGGCGCAGCCGACGCGGTTATCCAGCGCTTTGCCGACGATTTTATCATCGCCCCAGCGGGCGAAATTGGCCTCCGGACTGATGAAATCGCCGACCGCAACTCCCTGTTTTTCTACCTCTTCACGGCTGTTCGCGCCAATATCAATGAACATCTCATTAAAAGAGAACGGCTGCTGTTTTTGTTTCTCCGTGAGGGCATGTGGCGCAACGGAGCCGATCACGCCGGGTATTTTAGCCCCCGTGCGAGTGCGAACAGTGACCCGATGGTTAAGCATCGACTGGTTCCACCAGCCGCCGATGGTGGTAAAGCGGATAAAACCGCCCTCGTCGATATGCGTCACCATAAAGCCGACTTCATCCATGTGCCCGACGATGGCCACTTTCGGCCCGCGCTCACCTTTGCGGGCGACAAAACTGCCGAGGCCGTCAAAGGTGATTTCATCGACGCCGGATTCCAGCGCATTAATGAGAACGGAGCGAACTTCCTGCTCATCGCCGCTGACGGCGCTGGCTTCGCATAACTGCTGTAGTAACTCAATGTTCATGGGCAAGCTCCTGCTGCGCGGCTTTACGTTTCAGCCACAACCCTTTCAGGATGATAATTAACGAAATGTTCAGCGCCAGACCGATAGCCAGCACCAGATAAAATGACCCCACTGGCGACATCAGGCCAATCAGTGGATCAAAGATACCTAACCCCGGCGCGAGCCGTTTGATTCCGAAGGCGATCACCAGCATGCCGGTAATACCGCCGGAGAGCGTATTGGCAGTAATCATCGGCAGCGGCGCGGCCAGCGCGTAAGGAATAGCCGGTTCGGTGGCGACGGTTGCCCCCACCACAATCGCGCTGCTGGCGGCTGCCTTCTCCTGCTGGGTAAACAGTTTTGGCGCTAAATAGGTAGCGATACCTGCTGCGACGGGCGGCATCAGCGCCACCACGCCGACGATGGCGTACCAGTCATAGATATGTTTTTCCAGCAGCGAGAAACAGAAGAACCACGCGGTTTTGTTGATTGGCCCGCCCATATCGAACGCCAGCATCGCGCCGACGAGAAAGGCTGCGCCCATTTTCATTGATGGCGGAATGGTGTTCAGGAAGTGCAGCAGGCCGCCCATGATATCGGACATCACCGGGCCGATGACGTAATAAGTCAGTACGCCAAACACCAGCAGTGTGACAAACGGGATCAGCATCGAGCCGAGCAGCGGCTGGAGCGCTTTGCCGAGGCGCACCTTGCGAAACCACAAGACGAAGTAGCCGATTGCCAGCCCCAGCACGACCGCGCCGAGAAATCCCGCGCCGGATTGCGTCCCCAGTAGCCCTTTATCGTTCGCCAGATAGCACACGAGGAACGCCGGGGCGAACGCCGGTTTATCGGCAATAGACCAGGCGATGTACGCGCCCATTATGGGGATCATAAAGGTGAAGCCCAGATAGCCGATGGATTCGACGATCCAGGTAAACGACGGCGCGCCCTTTGACATGTCGGTATAGGGCAAACCAAACTGCACTAGCATATTGGCGATGGCGACCAGAATACCGCCGCCGATAACAAACGGCAGCGCGGCGGAGACGCCCGCCATCAGGTGACTCATCACGCTACCCTGCTGCACATCCTGTTTGCCCAGCTTTACGCCGCTATCGGCGGTAAACAGCTGCGAATGTGAAGGCAACTGCGTAAAAATCTGGTCGATATTTTTCAGCGCCTGAGAAATGGCGATCTCGTAGACCTTTTTCCCGGCGAAGCGCGCGCGGTCTTCACCGCTTAAGCCGCGGCCTGTTGCCAGAATCACGTAATCCGCGGCGGCAATCTCTTCACTGGTCAGACGGTTTTCCACGCCGCTTGAACCCTGGGTTTCGACTTTAATCGTATGGCCAAGCGAACGCGCTTTTTGCTCCAGCGCTTCCGCCACCATATAGGTGTGGGCGATTCCCGCAGGACAGTTGGTGATCGCCACTAAACGCAAGGATGACTCCATAGCCGCTTCCTTATGAGGTTAAGGTCTGATTGAGCAGGGCAAGCACCTGACCGACGTCGCCCTGTTTCAGCTGGTTGATGAAATCCTGATGGATAATTTTGCGGCACAGGGTGCCGATGATTTTGACCTGATCGTCCTCGCCGGTTTGCGGCACGCCGAGGCAAATCCAGCAGTTGACGTCTTCGCCGTCGCTGGCCTTCCAGTCGACGTTTTCTGATTTACGCGCGAACAGGACGAAAGGCTGCTTAACACAGGCGCTTTTGCCGTGCGGGACGGCAATGCCCGAACCAAAGCCGGTGGAGTGCAGCTTTTCGCGCAGCAGCAGCGTTTGCAAAAACTGATGACGATCGCTGACGTAGTTGTTATCAAAAGCGATATTCGCCAGCTGTTTGAGGATGGAATAAACGCTATTTCCCTGAATATTCAGGTCAATGCAGTTAGCTGTAAGGGCTGCCATGGTGAGACTCCGTTAAAACCTGTTTCATACGATTTTAACGGTGAGACGATGAAGAGATGAGCGGCAATATGTCAGCGCGCAGTGACAATTTGAGGCCGAGTTAGCGCGTGGTTTTGTGGGGTAAAACACACAATGCTACAGGCGATTACCCTGATGAATATTTCGTCAGGGTAGTTATATTATTAATGTATTCCCGCCATCCTCAACAGCGCCGTCACCACGGCCGCGGCAATGATTACCACGATCAACGGCATTTTACGCCAGGCGAGAAAGACCGCGAAGCCAACCCCAAGAACGCGTGCCATTCCAGCAAAGTGTTCACCTTCATAAAAAGTAGTCGCCAGCGCGACGGAGAACAGCAATACCGTTGCGGCATCAGAAAGCAGCGCCTGCGAGCGTTCTGAAAACGCTAAACGGCTCCCAAGCTTCGCTCCCCCTAAACGCATTAAATACGTTCCCAGAGATAACATGGCGATACCAACGATAAACAGCGTCATGTTGCCCATTATTTTTTCCTCGTCAGTAAGCCAAACAGTGAGAGCAGAACCGGTAAACCCACCGGCGCAAAGGGAATGGCGGCAAGCGACAGCGCGGCACCGCTACAGGCGCGGATCAGCGTGGTGCGGTTTTTAAAGGCCGGGACCACTAAGGCCAACAAAATGGCAGGGAAAACGGCATCCAGACCGATGGTTTCTGGGGCCGGGAGCAGTTTGCCGACACCTGCGCCAATCAGCGTGCCAATCGGCCAGAATAGGGCGACGCCCAGACCGCATAGCCAGTAGGCGGCTTTACGCTGTTCCGGCGTTTTTTGCGACAGGCCAAACACCACGCTTTCGTCGTTCATGATATGGCAGCCGAGGAGGCTGGCGGCACGAGAGCCCACCAGGTCACGCACCGTAACGCCAAAAGGTACGTGTCGGGCGTTCACCAGTAAACCGGCAGCCGCAGCCGCCAGTGGGTTACCGCCGCTGGCGACGATGCCGATAAACATAAACTCGGATGCGCCCGCCAGCACCGTAATAGAAAGCACAAACGGTACCCACAGCGGGAAACCGTAGGCCATCGCCAGCGAGCCATATGACATGCCGACAACGCCGACGGCCAGACAGACGAGAAATATTGCTTTCAGCGTGTCGCCTTTGAGACAGGAAAAATAATGTTTCATACCATTTTAGCCATATCGAACGAATTTCCATTATAATGAACGCAACCATTTAGCTTTACAAGTCGAACGATTCGTTCGATATAAAAAACATGGAGTCGTGAATGACCCAGCCCATCAGTATGATCGCGAAAAGCCTGGTGCGTGAACGTCAGCGCACCGGTTTGTCACTGGCAGAGATTGCCCGCCGCGCGGGGATTGCAAAATCGACGCTCTCACAGTTGGAAGCGGGTAATGGCAATCCTAGCCTGGAAACGCTGTGGTCGCTGTGTGTGGCGTTGGATATCCCTTTTGCGCGCCTGCTGGAGCCGCAAGAGCAAAAAACGCAGGTGATTCGCCGCGGCGAAGGGACAAAAGTCGTGGCGGAACAGGCCCACTATCAGGCCATTTTACTGGCCGCCTGCCCACCGGGCGCGCGGCGGGATATCTATCTGCTGCTGACGCAACCGGGCGCGGATCGTATTTCACAGCCGCATCCACCGGGATCGGTTGAACATATTATCGTGACGCAAGGTAAGGCGATGGTGGGATTGACGGAAGCGCCGGAAGAGTTAGGTGAGGGCGACTACATTTGTTACCCCGCCGATCGGGCGCATATCTTTAAAGCACTGGAGCCTGACACCCAGGCGATTCTGGTTTCTGAGCAGAATTGAAATTGCCGGATGGCGCTATCGCTTATCCGGCCTACAAAAAAATAAAACCGTGTGCCCGGTAAGCTTGCGCCACCGGGCACACGACTTACTGCAGATAGAACACCTCTTTTAGCTCTGCGCTGAGCGGGCTGTTGTCCGGGTTGGCTGGCATCACGTCACGCATATGTTTCCACCAACGCTGGCAAACGTCGGTGCTGGCAACGGCATTCCAGCGCTCCTCGGACTCAATCTCAACGGTGGCGAACAGCAGATTACGCTCCTGATCAAGATAAATCGCGTAGTGATGGGCGCCGTGTTGTTTCAGTACTGATTCCAGCTCAGGCCAAATGGGATTATGACGACGCTGGTACTCAACGTGCGCGTCGGCATTCACCTGCATCACAAACGCTTTGCGGATCATAACGCCTCCAGATATAGCTCGCGGACTTCATCGCGACTGGCGGTGCGTGGGTTACATGGCGCACACGGATCGGCCAATGCTTTATCCAACCAGCCTTCAATATCTTCTTTGGTCACGCCAAGCTGGCTGAAACCGGCTGGAATACCTACCCGCTTGCTCAGGGCGCGAATGGCGTTAATGGCTTCCATGCTTGCCGCTTTATCGCTCATGCCGCGGGTATCGACGCCCATCGCCTGCGCCACGCGGGCAAAGCGAGCCTCGGCGTTTGGGCGGTTAAAGTTTTCGATTACTGGCAGCAGGATGGCATTGCAGACGCCGTGCGGCAGGTTGTGGGTTGCGCCCGGCTGGTGCGCTAGTGCATGCACCAGACCCAGACCGGCGCTGTTAAATGCCATACCCGCCAGATACTGACCAAATGCCATTTGCTCACGGGCTTCGAGGTTGTGGCCATCATCGACCGCTTTCGGTAGCCACAGATTGATTAAGCGAATCGCTTCCAGCGCGTTGGCGTCAGTGAGTGGATGCGCGCCGACGGAAACATAGGCTTCCACCGCGTGGGTCAGGGCGTCCATACCGGTTGCGGCGGTAACGGAAGCCGGGATTTCCAGCATCACGCTGGCATCATCCACGGCGATATCCGGGATGATGTTCGGGTCGATGATTACCTCTTTAACCTTGCGAGCAGAGTCGATAATCACCGCATTGCTGGTCATTTCTGCAGCTGTACCGGCGGTGGTATTGATGGCGACCAGCGGAACGCCGGCATTTTTCACTTTGCCCACGCCGGAGTATGCGGTAGAAGGACCCGGGTTGGCGGTCAGGATTTTCACCGCTTTAGCGGTATCGATCGGGCTGCCGCCGCCGAAGGCGATAATGTAGTCACATTCTGCGCTCTTATACGCCGCAAAACCTTTCTGCACCAGCTCTTCTGTCGGGTTTGGGAATACCTCATCAAACAGGTGGTAAGACATTTGATGTCCATCCAGCGCGGCAAACAGGCTGTCCAGCAGGCCCAGCTTCACCAGTTGACCATCGGTGACGATCAGCGCTTTGCCCCATTGCTTATTCGCCACGAGGTTCACCATATCGGCAATCGCTCCAGCGCCATGCAGGCTAATTTTGGGTAGTGCTAACATAAAGCTCATCACTATTCTCCTTATAATGCTAGTGCGCTTGCCAGCGGAGTCACGCCAAAACGTTTGCCGAGTGCGACCAGTTCTTCACGCGTGATGGTCTGCTTCATACCGCCCATCGAATAGATTTTGACTAAAACTTCTGCTGATTTCTCTGCGGTGTCGATCAAACCGAATGCTTCATCGAGAGAGGGGCCGCTGCCGAACACGCCATGGAACGGCCAAAGAACAAGCGAATACTTCTGCATTTCCTGCGCGGTCGCCTGGCCGATTTCATCCGTACCCGGCACCATCCACGGCAAAATGCCGACGCCATCCGGGAACACCACCAGGCACTCGGTGCTGCCTTCCCACAGTTTGCGCGTCATTAGCGCGGTGTCGTTTTCCAGCACATAGGTCAGGGCGATCAGGTTGGTGGCGTGACAGTGCATGATCACGCGATCTTTGCCGTTCGTCGCTTTAATACGTTCGCAGTGAGAGAGGAAGTGGGCTGGCAGTTCGGAGGTTGGCACCGCTTCGTGGGCCAGGCCCCAAAGGATATGATAGCCCGCACCGTCGCTGTCCACTTTCACTACGCCTAAATTTGCCGCCGGATCGAGCTGAACGTTACGGAAAAATTTACCCGAGCCGGTGACGATAAACGGCGTGTTCGCCAGCAATGGCATGGGCTGACTCAGCGCAATATAGCGCGGTTTTTCGTGAAAGTCGGCGCTAAATGGCGCGATGTCTGCTTCGTCCAGGCGCAGCGTCAGGTTGCCGCCGTTACGTTCATCCCAGCCTTTCAACCACGCATCGGATGTGGCTTTGATCATCCCCTGGACGAACCAGGAAGTAGTAATGTTTTGCATCTTCGGTGTTCCTGTTTATTGCCCGAAGGTTATCGGGTCTTACGTAGGCCGGATAAGCGCAGCGCCATCCGGCAATCGTGTTTCATTTATTGCCGGATGGCGACGCGAGGCGTCGTATCCGGCCTACAGATCAGGTGTCGCAATCAGCTACGTTTGCTCAGGATCTCTTTTTCATAAGCGCTAACGCTGTCCAGCCACTGGCTGCCCGCTGGCGTGTCGTGGCGCTGGCAATACATTTCCCAAACGGCCTGCCATGGCAGTGATTTTTGCTCTTCCAGCAGCGCCAGACGTGCGGTGTAGTCGCCGCTGGCTTCGAGCTGACGCAGTTGCTCGGTTGGTTCTAACAACGCGCGCAGCAGGGCTTTTTTCATATTGCGGGTGCCGATAACCCACGCGGCGATGCGGTTAATAGAGGCGTCGAAGAAGTCGAGACCGATGTGTACGCGGTCAAACAGGTTGTGGCGGACGATCTCGCTGGCAATCGCCTGAGTTTCATCATCCAGCAGCACCACGTGATCGCTGTCCCAGCGCACTGGACGGCTGACGTGCAGCAGCAGGCGCGGTACATACAGCATGGCGGCGGAAATTTTGTCGGAAATCACTTCAGTCGGATGGAAGTGACCCGCATCCAGGCACAGCGCGGTCTGGCGGCTGGTAGCGTAGCCCATATAGAACTCGTTGGAGCCCACGGTGTAGCTTTCGGCACCGATGCCAAACAGCTTGCTCTCAACGGCGTCGATATGGTGCGCCGGGTCGAGTTTCTCGCTGATCACTTCGTCCAGTGCTTCCAGCAGGCGCTGGCGCGGCGCTAAACGGTCAACGGTGATATCTTTCATACCGTCCGGGATCCAGATGTTCATCACCGACGGTGTACCCAACTGCTCGCCAAAATACGCCGAGACGCGACGGCTGGCTTTGCAGTGATCGATCCAGAACTGGCGAATGTGATCATCGGCGTGGGCCAGCGTGAAGCCGTCGGCGCTCAGTGGGTGAGAAAAGCAGGACGGATTGAAATCCAACCCTAACTGGTTTGCTTTCGCCCATTCAACCCAGTTTTTGAAGTGTTCCGGTTTGATTTGGTCGCGGGCAACCGGCGTATCGGATTCCAGATAGATCGCATGCAGGTTCAAACGTTTTGGTCCCGGTATCAGGCTCAGCGCCTGCTCCAGATCGGCACGCAGTTCGGTCGCGTTGCGCGCTTTGCCCGGATAATTACCGGTAGCCTGAATTCCGCCAGTGAGCGAGCCTTCCGGGTTTTCGAAACCGGCGACGTCATCGCCTTGCCAGCAGTGCATGGAGACCGGCAGACGATCGAGCTGGCGTAAGGCCGCCTCGACATCAATACCTACCGCGGCGAAACGCAGTTTTGCCAGTTCCCAGGCTTGTTCAAGTTGAGTGGTCATGCGCAAAGCTCCTTTGTCTGTCGTAGTGATTGAAACTGCGCCTGGTAGCGGGCAATTTCACTTTCCGGATTGGGAATGAAGGTGGTCAGGTCGTAGTTGGCGCGCACTACCTGACGGAAATCATCGACGTTGTTAAGCTCGTCCAGCGTCATCAACTGGATGCCGATGTTGCCGAGCGTGGAGGCCTCAATCGGCCCGGACATAACGCGAATACCGCAGGCATCCGCGCACAGCTGATTCAGTAACGCGTTCTGGCAGCCGCCACCAACAATGTGCAACTGGCTAAACGCGGCGCCACGCAGGTCTGCCAACTCTTGCAAAATGTCGGCATACAGCAGCGCCAGGCTGTCGAAGATACAGCGCGCCAGTTCGGCGTTTTGCAGTGGAACAGGTTGGCCAGATTCACGACAGGCCGCCTGAATTTCCGCACTCATATCGTCGGGGTTGATAAAGCGATCGTCGTTCGGGTTTATCAGGAACTGGCAGGCTGGTAGCGCTTGCGTTTCGGCGATAAGCGTTGGCAAGTCGTCGATCTGGCGCTCTTTTAATACGCGCTGGAGCAGCCATAGCCCCATGATATTTTTTAGTACCCGGTAGCGCCCTTCCGCGCCGCCTTCGTTGGTGATATTCGCCGCCAACGCCGCATCGTTGGTATACGGTGTTCTGCTCTCAAACCCCATCAGTGACCAGGTGCCGGAAGAGAGATATGCGCTGTTTTTATCGGCGAGCGGCGAAGCAATGACCGCGCTGGCTGTGTCGTGACTGGCAACCGCCACGACCGGAATTTGATTTTTCTGCGGACAAATCCAGTGGCCAATGACGTTTCCCGGATGCGTCGGGCGACCAAACCAGGCTTTGTCTGCCCCGGTCCACGCCAGCAGCGTGTCATCCCAGTCGTCGGTATTGATATTGACTAACTGGGTGGTGGTGGCGTTGGTGTATTCCCAGTTCATTTCACCGGTCAGGCGAAAGCTGAAGTAGTCGGGGATCAGCAGGGCATGCGCTACCTGCGGAATCAGTTCTGGCTGCTGTTCAACCAGCGCGCGCAGTTGATACAAGGTGTTAAAGGGGAGAAATTGAATACCGCTCCGACGGTAAATTTCATTTTTACCCGGCTGCTTCATCGCCTGCGCCATAATGCCCGTCGTGCGGTTGTCACGGTAAGAGACCGGCAGACCGACGCGCTGACCGGCGTTATCGACCAGCACGTAATCCACCCCCCAGGTATCAATGCCGATGCTGTCTATCCGAATGCCTTCATCGCAGACTTTCTTCAGACCCAGACGAATGTCGTTTTCCAGGCTGTCGATGTCCCAGGTGTCAAAACCGTCCGTTTTTTGCAGGCTGTTAACGAAGCGGTGGATTTCACGTAGCGTCAGGGTGCGGTGTTCACTGTCGTAACGCGCCAGCATTACGCGCCCGCTGGATGCGCCGAGATCGACAGCGACACAATGGCGAAAAGTCATAGCGAGGTCCTTCTGAGTTTTATTGCACTCAGTCTAAGAACCCCCAATAAGGCGTACCTTCTCAACAGTGACAGGCATAATTAGCGGCTGGCAACATGGCAAAGGTGAACGTGATGATGTTCACAGTTTCTACTCATGGGGCGGATTCGGGCAGATGTGACGCCTTCCGCAATTCCCGATCTTTCCCGCCTTATCTTGAAGAATTGACCGTGTTTACGCACTTTGGCGTCAAAAATTTAAGGTGAGGGTAGTAACCCTTAATTACTATTCAGCCATATTCGCTAAACAGGGGGAGCCGTCATGACTGTACTGCATTGCGTAGACT
The DNA here is from genome assembly GCF_019584005.1 of Citrobacter sp. EC_71. Taxonomy (NCBI): domain Bacteria; kingdom Pseudomonadati; phylum Pseudomonadota; class Gammaproteobacteria; order Enterobacterales; family Enterobacteriaceae; genus Citrobacter; species Citrobacter sp. EC_71. The sequence continues at coordinate 55,206 of NZ_VDAY01000017.1, read as the reverse complement.
TTTTTCCGACAGGTAAAGCGCCAGTGGCTATTGAACCACGGCTTCCTCAACCCGCGTTTCCTGAACATCATCATGATTTTCATGAAATTGTGGTGGTCGAGCATGGTACGGGAATCCATGTGTTCAACGGACAGCCTTACACCATCAGCGGTGGTACGGTGTGTTTCGTCCGCGATCATGACCGGCATTTATATGAGCATACGGACAATTTGTGTCTGACCAATGTCTTGTATCGATCCCCGGATGCGTTTCAATTTTTAGCTGGGCTGAATCAGCTTTTACCTCAGGAACAGAATGGGCAGTATCCATCCCATTGGCGGGTAAACCAGGGGGTATTACAGCAGGTCCGACAGTTGGTGGGGCAAATGGAAGCGCTTGGTGACGGGATGGATACGCCAACGGCAGCAAATCGTGAAATTCTGTTTATGCAGCTACTGGTCGTGTTGCGTAAAAGCAGCCTGATGGCAGCGGCAACCGATAACGACGCGCGGCTTAACCTTCTGATGGCGTGGCTGGAAGATAACTTTGCTGACGAGGTGTGTTGGGAGGCGCTGGCCGAGAAGTTTTCGCTCTCTTTGCGCACACTGCACCGCCAGCTTAAACAACAAACGGGATTGACGCCCCAGCGCTACCTTAACCGTCTGCGGCTTATTAAAGCGAGACATCTGCTTCGCCACAGTGATGACAGCGTGACCGATATCGCGTATCTCTGCGGTTTCGGCGACAGTAATCACTTTTCGACGCTTTTTCGCCGTGAGTTCGAGTGGTCGCCACGCGATATTCGTCAGGGGCGCGATCTCATGGCGGGAAGCAGCCTGCAGTAACGCGAAAGCTATCAACGTTTTTTACCGCCCGTTTGCTGATAATCATACCCTTTCATGCCGGATGGCGGCTGCGCCTTATCCGGCAAGTGTCCAGGTTGAGGTAATGCGGTGGCGAATCAGCTAATCCTTCTGAAATCAGATTTTTTTGCGCATGAGCAGCAGGCTGTTGCCGTGGCTGACCGCTATCCGCAGGATGTCTTTGCGGAGCATACCCATGAATTTTGCGAGCTGGTCCTGGTCTGGCGCGGCAATGGTCTGCATGTCCTTAACGATCGTCCATACCGAATAACCCGTGGCGATCTGTTTTACATTCGCGCCGAAGACAAACATTCCTACACTTCCGTAAACGACCTTGTGTTGCAAAATATCATCTACTGCCCGGAGCGGTTGACGCTGAATGTTGACTGGGAAGGGGCGATCCCCGGATTTAACGGTACGCCGCGGCAGCCGCACTGGCGACTCGGCAGCGTTGGCATGACGCAGGCCCGGCAGGTGATAAGCCAGCTTGAGCATGAAAGTAATCAACGCGATGCGCAGGCTTTTAGCATGGCGGAACTGCTATTCGGGCAACTGGTGACACTCCTTAAACGCCATCGTTATGCCACAGATACGCTCCCGGCAACGTCGAGTGAAACGCTGTTGGATAAACTCATTACCGCGTTAGCCGGGAGCCATGAGCATGCTTTCGAACTGGATAAATTTTGCGAGCGCGAACAATGCAGCGAGCGCGTTTTGCGCCAGCAGTTTCGTAGCCAGACCGGGATGACCATCAACCAGTATCTCCGCCAGGTGCGGGTCTGCCATGCTCAATATCTGCTCAAGCATAGCCGGTTAATGATTAGTGAGATTTCCATGCGCTGTGGCTTTGAGGATAGTAACTACTTTTCGGTAGTGTTTACGCGGGAAACCGGGATGACGCCGAGCCAGTGGCGTCATCTCAGTACCCAGCATGCTTAGCTGGCCATTCCCAGACCAACAATGTTTGCCGCGACGATAATCACCACGCAGCCGAGGCTCAGTACGCTGACCGGACGGCGACCCGCATTTTTCCATTCTTTCAATACCAGACCAACAATTCCGCCGCACAGGACATAAAAACTCATGTGCAGCATCCAGCTTACATAGTCATACTGTGCCGGAATACGTGCGTGGCCCCAGGCGTAGAAGAAAAATTGCAGATACCACATCAAGCCACCGAGCGCGGAGAGCAGCACGTTGCTGATGATCAGCGGTTTAGCTAGCGAGAAGTCGGCTTTTATCGACAAGTTCTTCACTTTTGCCAGACGAATGAAGCAAAAACCCAGGTTGACGAGTGCACCACCGCCCATGATAACCACATAGCTGGGCAGGGCGACATACAGCGGATCCACACCCAATGCGGCGGCGGCATCGTGCATCGGTTTCGCGGCGTTCATCGCAAATGACATCCCTGCGGAGAAAATGCCGCACATGACCGCCAGAACTAACCCTTTTTTCAGATTAAACTCTTCGGCTTCGATGCCCATTTTGCGTTCTTTTAATTGACCCGCACGGGTAACAATGCCCACGCCAATCAGTGCGACCAGTACGCCAAGCAGCGTCATGCGTCCGCCGGAGGTGTTGATCAGCACATCAAAGTTGCCGTTGATAATCGGGGTCATCAGTGTGCCGACAATCAGCGTAATACCTATCGCAATGCCGATACCCATCGACATACCGAGATAACGCATAGTCAGGCCATAGTTAATGTTGCCAATCCCCCACATCGCCCCGAAAAGAAATACCGGTGCCAGTGTGGAAAGGCTGAAGGAGCTGAAATAGGCCCAGAAATTGGGAAGTAACATAGCGCTGATAGTCCACGGAAGGATAAGCCAGGAGACGATCCCGCCCACCGACCACATCGTTTCCCATGACCAATGTTTGACCTGCTTGAACGGGGCATAGAAACAGGCGGCACTGGCTGCGCCTATCAAATGCCAAAAGATACCCATCGTAATCGCGTTACTCATGACTTAATCCTCGTTATTTTTTATCGTCGGTAATGACCCCTCCGACCTAACGAGTTTAAAAATTACGCAAGGTGTTAACCTTTTAACGCTTGCCGCCATTTTGCGCATGTTGGCAATCATCACGTTAAGTGGGTGATTCGGTTCACAACTTTTGCAATAGACTGAACGATTAAAACCTTGTAAAAAGTACGGCATTGATAATCATTTTCAATATCATTTAATTAACTATAATGACCCAACTGCTTACGCGGCGTTAACACTGGCCGCCCGACAACACTGGAGATGATTATGAGTTATACACTGCCATCCCTGCCGTACGCTTATGATGCCCTTGAACCGCACTTCGATAAGCAGACGATGGAAATTCACCATACCAAACACCACCAGACTTACGTAAACAACGCCAACGCTGCGCTGGAAAGTCTGCCTGAATTCGCCAGCCTGTCGGCTGAAGAGCTGATCACCAAACTGGATCAACTGCCAGCGGACAAGAAAACCGTACTGCGCAACAACGCAGGCGGCCACGCTAACCACAGCCTGTTCTGGAAAGGCCTGAAAACCGGCACTACGCTGCAGGGCGATCTGAAAGCGGCTATCGAACGCGACTTCGGCTCTGTTGACAACTTCAAAGCTGAATTCGAAAAAGCAGCGGCCACCCGCTTCGGCTCCGGCTGGGCGTGGCTGGTACTGCAAGGTGACAAACTGGCTGTCGTTTCCACCGCTAACCAGGATTCCCCGCTGATGGGTGAAGCAATTTCTGGCGCTTCCGGCTTCCCGATCGTCGGTCTGGACGTGTGGGAACACGCTTACTACCTGAAATTCCAGAACCGCCGTCCGGACTACATTAAAGAGTTCTGGAACGTGGTGAACTGGGACGAAGCTGCAGCGCGTTTCGCCGCTAAAAAATAAGTTCTACGCTTAAATAATGCCCCTGCAAGCGCTGCTTGTGGGGGCTTTTTTGTGATCAAAATCAACATAGGAACATTGATCCATTTAAATTGAAACAATGTTTTATTGTGCGGGTGAGATCACTTTTATAATTCCTCTGAATGTCTATCTTCTGTTCATCAAGACGGGCGCATCTCAAAAGCAAGATGCAATCGCCCATAAAAATTGCCCCATTTTTATGTCTACAGGTGATGGAAATGCAGATCAAACGTACGATAGAGAGAATCCCTGGCGGGATGATGCTGGTGCCGCTTTTCCTCGGCGCGTTATGTCACACCTTTTCACCCGGCGCCGGGAAATATTTCGGCTCATTTACCAACGGTATGATCACCGGTACGGTGCCTATTCTGGCGGTCTGGTTCTTTTGTATGGGCGCATCGATTAAGCTAAGTGCAACCGGCACTGTGCTGCGTAAATCAGGCACGTTAGTCATCACCAAAATTCTGGTGGCGTGGGTGGTGGCGGCAATTGCCTCACGCATCCTGCCGGAACACGGTGTGGAAGTCGGGTTCTTCGCCGGGTTGTCCACGTTGGCGCTGGTGGCCGCCATGGATATGACCAACGGTGGGCTGTACGCCTCGATTATGCAGCAGTATGGCACCAAAGAAGAGGCCGGGGCATTTGTCCTGATGTCTCTGGAATCAGGCCCGCTGATGACCATGGTGATTCTGGGTACCGCGGGGATTGCTTCGTTTGAACCACACGTGTTTGTGGGGGCCGTATTACCCTTCCTGATTGGTTTTGCGCTGGGTAATCTGGACCCTGAACTGCGGGAGTTCTTCAGCAAAGCTGTGCAGACTCTGATCCCGTTCTTCGCCTTCGCGCTGGGTAACACCATTGATTTGAGCGTGATTGCGCAGACCGGCGTGCTGGGGATTCTGTTGGGCGTGGCGGTGATTATCATCACCGGGATCCCATTGATTATCGCCGATAAACTGATTGGCGGCGGCGATGGAACAGCGGGGATTGCCGCTTCCAGCTCAGCGGGTGCGGCGGTTGCCACGCCGGTACTGATTGCTGAAATGGTTCCGGCATTTAAACCGATGGCGCCAGCGGCAACCTCTCTGGTGGCGACCTCGGTGATTGTGACCTCCATTCTGGTACCGATTATCACGTCCATCTGGTCGAAAAAGGTCAAAGCCAGGGCGGAGGAAATTGATCTTCGTGGTACCGTGAAGTAAGCCTCTTTTGCCGGATGGTCTGCGCCATCCGGCTTAGTCAGTTAACCTTTGACGACGAACACCTCATCAATAGTCCGACATTCCCCCTCATTCAACTCTCCGCCAGCATTACGTGACACACCGGTGCAGTAGCCAAACTTACGCGATACCACGGTTTTGATGGTGGTGACAAAATCTTCGCCAATGGCGTAGATGGACATATAGGTGCCAATCTGGTCCTGAATATCGCGAAGCGTCGCCAGATCGCCCTGCTTAAACGCCTCCCGCGCACTGACAAACAGTTCCGGCATAACGTTGTTCAACCCTGAAATAATCCCCGCCCCGCCTGCCAGCAGGTTAGGAATGTAGTATTCGTCATAACCGGACAGTACGGCAAAATCTTCCCGCACGGCGCGCGTTGTCTGAATCATGCTGCGGGTATGTGACTGACAGTCGACGGTATCTTTGATGCCGGCGAAATTTGGGAACTCGGCAGCGAGAGTGGCAACCAGCTCCGGCGTTAAATCACAGCCGGTACGCGCCGGGAAATTATAGGCAAACCATTTACCGCTGAGTTTCTGTCCCAACTGGCGGAAGTAGCTCAGCAACTGTTTCGCCGTTTGTCCGTAGTAGTAAGGCGGCAGGATCATCACGGCATCATAACCTGCGCGATATGCTTCCTGCGCCATCAACAGAACATCCTTCTGGCAGGTGGATGAGACGTTGGCGACCATCTTCAGCGAGCTCATGGCCCGGGCTTCACGGATCAGCAGCAGTCGTTCTTCGAGCGTAAAGGAAGCAAACTCCCCGATGCTGCCCATCAGCAAAATCACGTCGATTTTGGCCTCGGTAAGGCGTTTAAGATGCTGGCTCAGACCGTTGAGATCGATCTTGCCGTCATTGTCCATTGGCGTAATGGAAGGGCACCAGACGCCAGCAAATTGCGATTGACCAGTCACGTAGTCGACTCCTTATTTGAAATGATGTTTCAAAACCAGATTACATTGATAGCATGTGTCCTTAAGTTTCATGTGAACCGTGCTCTCATTTTGAGCGACTGGGATAAAATAAATATGGTGTAATGGGGGAAATTTATCGGGAGAGGGAACAGATGCGATATCCGGTCGATGTTTTTACAGGCAAGATTCGGGACTATACGGGAAGTCGTCCTAGCGCGATTGCTAAAGTTCAGGTCGATGGTGAGCTGATGCTGACCGAGCTGGGCCTGACGGGGGATGAACAGGCGGAAACGAAAATTCATGGCGGGCCGGATCGCGCGCTGTGCCACTATCCGCGTGAACACTATCAGCACTGGAGACAAGAGTTTCCGGAGCAGGCGGAGTTATTTGTTGCCCCCGCTTTTGGCGAAAACCTCTCCACTGAGGGGCTGACAGAAGAGAATGTGTATATTGGCGACATTTTCCAGTGGGGAGACGCGCTGATTCAGGTCACACAGCCGCGCTCGCCGTGCTTTAAGCTGAATTTCCATTTTGGCATCAGCGATATGGCCAGCCAGATGCAGGATGCGGGCAAGACGGGCTGGCTGTGTAGCGTCATCGCTCCCGGTCAGGTGTCGGCAGACGCGCCGTTGATCCTGGCGTCACGCGTGAGCGATGTCAGCGTGCGCGAGGCGATTGCCATTGCCTGGCATATGCCGTTTGATGACTCGCAGTATCACCGTTTACTGTCGGCTGCCGGGTTATCGAAGAGCTGGACCAGAACGATGCAAAAGCGCCGTTTAAGCGGCAAGATCGAAGATAATTCCCGCCGTTTGTGGGGGAAATAACTCTCACCTTTAGCTTGCCATTAAATCAGGTGGCGACACCTGATTTATCTTCCTCATGGTTCATCTCCTCACGTACTAAAACCTGCCTGTCGCGCCATGTGTCCAGGCCATTCTTGATACCTGGCCCACAAAAAGAAACGCTGCGTTGAAAAAAAACTTGAGTATTTCGTGCACTCAAATATCTTAGCTTCAAATTGGTTTAAACCAGATTGAGTGAGATGAAAAAGAAAAACAATGTTGATGTGCTCAGAGAGCGCTTTGAAAGCTGGTTAAACGAGAATAATTTGCCAGCGGGCTCCAAATTGCCTTCGGAGAGAGAGCTATGTGAGCTGCTGGATGCAAAGCGCATGACCTTACGTCAGGTTCTGATCGAGCTGGAGATTGATGCACGTATTTTCCGCAAGAACCGTAGCGGGTGGTTTATTTCATCGAAGCGATTCATTTATAACCCGAAATCACTTTCCAGCTTCAATGCCGAGGCCTGTGCCCAAGGGCGTAAACCTTTTTGGGATTATTTGACCAAGGAAACGATTGAGACGGTTCCGCACCATGTTGATGATGTTTTTCTCTCCTCCGGCGATCGTTATTTAGTTACCGGCTGGTGTGGTCTTGATTCACATAAAGTGTTTTACCATGAATCCTATATTGATGCCGATGTTGCACCGGGATTTATAAATAAACTTGGCAATCAGTCTTTTGCCAGCGTCTGGGAAGATGCGTTCGGTCATGTTTTAAATATCAAAGAGATGATTTTTAAACCGGTCAATATGCCGGAAGTGGCCTGCAAAGAACTGGGCGTTGCGCCAAATACTTATGGAATTTTAGTAGAAAAACATCGGGCAACCCGAGACAAAAAAGTGGTTCAGGTTGATTTTGAATACTGGCGACTTGAATCAGTGGAACTTGTTATTCGTGATGAATGAGAAAACTATGGGAAAATATAACCAGGAACTTCTCGCTGAACGCGCGAGAAATATACCGCTGTACCTACATGCTTATGCCTTTCATCTGAATATGCGCTATGAGAGAGTCCTCCCTGGCGATCTTCTGGATATTGCATATCAGCAAAAATTAAAAGGTGTAAAAATACATGTTGAGGATGGCGAGTCCCAGTCACTGCAGAAACTAAACGATCGGCAGTTACACGATTTTAAAGAAAAGGCCAAAAAATATAATTTGGATGTGCATATTGAAACCAGCGCATCGGACCAGGCGACATTGACGGATGCGATCCGTATTGCCATGGCAACTGGCGCAACGTCAGTTCGTTTCTACCCGCGCTATGAAGGGCATCTCAACGATGTTATGGCGAAGATCGCTAATGATATTGCGTGGTTGTCTCAGCATGATGACTGCGGCCTAAGCTTTACCATCGAACAGCATGAAGATCTGCAAGGTCATGAACTGGTGACGCTGGTTAAGAATAGTGGGATGAAGAATCTCTCTATTCTGTTTGATTTTGGCAACATGATTAACGCTAATGAGCAGCCGCTTTCTGCGTTAGAGGTCATGTCTCCTTGGATCACTCAGGTACATATTAAAGACGCTAAAATTATTAAAGAAGGTAAAGGCTGGGGGCATGAGGCTTGTCGTTCAGGATACGGCGACTTACCCATGGAGGAGATGCTCAAGGCATTATTACTCTTAGGTGAAGATAAACCACAAGTACATGCTTTTGGTCTGGAAGAAGAAGTTGAATATTATGCTCCGGCATTTCGTTTCGATGATGAAGGTGATAATCCCTGGATCCCATGGCGCGATGCAAGTTATACGCCGCTACCCGACGCTGACATGATTGATGCGCGACTGGCGCAGGAAAAAGAACATGCTCTGGCTCAAATAAAATATATTCGTGACTTGTGTAATAAATTTATAGGTAATCAATAACTTTTTAAAATCTTACTAAATGCGAACAGGGTTATGAAAATAACTCTACAATTTTATTAATTATATAAATTAATCTAAATATTTCTCTCAACAAGCAATGAGGGTTTACTCATGTTCATGAATAAATGGGCAAGGCTTTGTTTTTTGATTTTAGGCGGCGGCACAATATTCAAACTTTCAAGTATGAAAGATGTTTTCTATGTGCCAATGCAAAATGACTGGGGTTTAACCAATACGCAGATTGGCTTGAGTTTTACGGTTTATACGATTGTTCAGACAACCGGCCTGTTTCTTTCGCTCTATATTGCAGACCGTTATTCTAAGAAAATATTATTACCCTTTGGTCTGATCGGTGTTGGGCTTTGCGGTTTATATCTGGCAACGCTACCGTCATTTACCGGTTATCTCATTTGCTTTGCCGCAATGGCGTTTTTTGCCGATGTGGTGTATTGGCCGGTATTGCTGAAAGCCGTACGTCTGCTGGGTACGAAAGAAGAACAAGGCCGCATGTTTGGCTTTTTAGAAGCCGGACGTGGCGTGGTGGATGTCATCGTCGCTTCTGGCGCTCTGTTTGTCTTCGTTCAGTTTGGTGAAGGCAAAGCGGGAATGCAGGCGGGTCTGTTGTTTTATACGGTCATTACGCTTGCGGCAGGTATTGTGACGTACTTTATTGTCGATGACGACAAAGTGAAAGGCGGCGAGAATACCAGTGCCAATATGGAAGTGTTAAAGGGGATTAAACATGTTTTGTCCTGTCCTAACGTCTGGTTGGCTTCTTTAGGGATTTTCTTCGTTTACGCCGCATATTGTGGGCTGACTTACTTTATCCCCTTCTTAAAAGACATCTACATGTTGCCGGTAGCACTGGTCGGCGCGTACGGCATCATTAACCAATATGCGTTAAAAATGGTAGGAGGGCCGATTGGTGGGCTGCTGGCGGATAAGGTTGCTAAATCGCCTACGGTGTACCTGAAATGGACCTTTCTGATCTCTGCCGTTGCGATGCTGGTTTTCATGCAGTTGCCGCATCAAACAATGAACGTGTATATCGGTATGGCCGCGACATTAGGATTTGGGGCGATTATCTTCTCACAGCGTGCGATTTTCTTCGCGCCGATGGATGAGATTGGTACGCCACGTGAGTATGCCGGTTCGGCAATGGCGTTTGGTTGCATCATCGGTTATATGCCCGCCATGTTTGCGTACACGTTATACGGATATTTGCTGGACACCAATAGCGGCATCACAGGCTACAACTATGTTTTTAGCGTGATGATTGCGTTCAGCTTAATGGGCTTTATCTGTTCGACAATTCTGGTGAAGCGGATCAAAAAGCAAAAGCTAGCGGCTGCGACCGCAACTGCATGATGTGAGTGCTTCCCCGGCGATACGTGACCGGGGAAGCCTGTTAAGCGCGTTTATACAGCGGTAACCAAATCACCAGCCGTAAACCACCCAGCGGGCTGTCTTCGGCCTTCACCCAGCCACGATGCTGCTGGATCGCGGTTTCCACAATCGCCAGACCCAGACCCGTTCCGCCAGACTCGCGATCGCGCGCCTCATCGGTACGATAGAACGGACGGAAAATCTGCTCCCGGTCCTCAGGGCTGACGCCCGGACCATCGTCGTCAACGGTGATGGTGATCCCGTCTTTATCCACCGCGAAGCCCACTTCAATCTGCGTGTGTGAATAGCGTAGGGCGTTGCGCACAATGTTTTCCAGCGCGCTTTCCAGCGCATTTGGGTTGCCGTACAGCGGCCACGGACCCGGCGGGAAATTCACCGTGAGCGATTTACCCATCTGCTCGGCTTCAAAGGCGGCGTTATCCAGTACTTCGCCCCATAGCTGATTGGCTTTCACCGTTTCACTGACCAGCGCGTTTTTCTGCTGATTACGTGACATCACCAGCAGGTCGTTGATCATGCTGTCCAGCCGATGCGCTTCTGTTTCAATGCGCTCCAGCTCTTTGCTCTCACCGCTACGACGGCGCAGCAGAGCGGTACCCAGTTGCAGACGTGTCAACGGCGTTCTCAACTCGTGAGAGATGTCCGACAGCAGGCGCTGCTGCGTGGTCATCATCCGCTCCAGCGCCGTCACCATCTGGTTAAAGCTGGCGCCCGCCGCCAGAAACTCCTGCGGACCGGCTTCCAGTTCCGGATGCTGACGCAGGTTGCCCTGGGCCACTTCATCCGCTGCATTTTTCAACTTACGCGCCGGTTTCGCCAGGCTCCAGGCAAGCCAGAGCAATAACGGAGAGCTGACTAACATGGTGACGATCAGCAACAACAGCGGTCGGTCGAACAGCAGGTTGATAAAGTCAGATTGCGAGCTGCTGGCAGGTCGAATGAGATACAGCTGGTAGTTATCTTCACCGTCTCTGACGGAAAAAGGCCCGACCATCTCCACGCGACCGTATTTTTTCTTTTGCGGATGGTCGGCGTTATCGGCCTGACCAATAAAGTTACGAATGATCTGCATTTCATTGCGTTCTGCGCCGATCACGCGTCCTTCCGTGGTAACAAGCAATAACCGCTGTCCTGGCGGCGCCCACTTGTCTATCGCCCGAAACAAGCGACGCCACCACATTAAATCGTTGGGTGGATCGTTCGCCAGTTCAGCTTCAACGTGTTGCTCAATCATCAACCCCTGGCGCTGCTCGCTGTCCAGTAGCTCGGTCATCTGACGTGAGTCGAGCTTGGGTAGCATCAGTACCAACATCAACACCAGTGCCAGCGTCAACCAGAAGATGGCAAAGATGCGTGCGGTTAAACTCCCTATCATGAAGCGGAGACCATCAGGTAGCCGCGACCACGTAGCGTTTTAAACCACGGATGCCCATCTTTACGCTCTGGCAGCTTACGACGCAGGTTTGAGATATGCATGTCGATCGCGCGATCGAAAGGCGTCAGGCGTTTGCCCAGCACTTCCTGGCTCAGATGTTCACGCGAAACCACCTGGCCGAGATGCTGCGCCAGCAAATAGAGCAGGGTGAATTCGGTGCCGGTTAGCTCCAGCGTTTGCCCGTCGAAGCTGGCTTCCTGGCGACCCGGGTTGAGGCTTAACGCATCCACTTCCAGAGTCGGTGAGCCGTTGTCGCTGCTCTGCTGCTGTTCGCTCCAGTGCGAGCGACGCAGAATAGCGCGGATGCGCGCGACCAGTTCGCGGTCGTTAAACGGTTTAGGTAAATAGTCGTCCGCGCCCAGTTCAAGGCCGAGAACGCGATCCAATTCGCTGCCGCGAGCGGTCAGCATGATTACGGGGGTCTGGTGTGTCTGGCGAAGCGCTTTCAGTGTATCGATGCCGTTTTTCTTTGGCATCATGACGTCGAGCAAAAGTAAATCGATGCTGTCATCCAGAAGCTCGAGCGCCTGTTCCCCATCATGGGCAACCAGCACATCGAAACCTTCCATTTCGAGCAACTCCTTTAACAGGGAAGTCAGCTCTCGGTCATCATCAACTAACAGGATTTTATTCATTGTTTACGTACCTCCGAGGCAGAAATTACGTCATCAGGCGTCGCTAATCTATGACTTTACGTTGTTTTACACCCCCTGACGCATGTTTGCAGCCCGAATCGTAAACTGTCTCTCGTTGAATCGCGACAGAAAAGATTTTGGGAGCAAGTGATGGGCAAAGTAACCGCTGCCGTCATGGCCTCAACGCTGGCACTCAGTACTTTAAGCCATGCAGCTGAAGTCGTCACAGGCGATCACTGGCACCTGGGTGAAGGCTCCTCGCAACGCAGCGTACAGAGCCACATGTTTGACGGTATCAGTTTAACCGAACATCAACGTCAACAGATGCGAGATTTAATGCAGCAGGCAAGACACGAACAGCCTCCTGTTAATGTTAGCGAAATGGAGACAATGCATCGCCTTGTCACCGCAGAGAAATTTGATGAAAGCGCTGTGCGCGCTCAGGCAGAAAGAATGGCGCAGGAACAGGTTGCCCGCCAGGTTGAAATAGCCAAGGTTCGCAACCAGATGTATCGCCTGTTAACGCCCGAGCAGCAAGCGGTTTTAAATGAGAAACATGAACAACGAATGGAGCAACTGCGCGACGTCGCGCACTGGCAAAAAAGCTCATCGTTGAATTTATTGAGTAGTAGCAACTCACGTTCCCAGTAGTAACCCTGTTTTCCTTGCCATAGACACCATCCCTGTCTTCCCCCACATGATGTGGGGGTTTTTTTTGCCCAAAATTTGTCACTCGGTAATTGCCTGACTGTTTTACTTCATCCGTTATACTAGCGGCATATCCTGGCAGGAGTGTTTATGAATCAAACCTATGGGCGGCTGGTTAGCCGGGCGGCAATCGCGGCGACCGTGATGGCATCGCTGTTACTTTTGATCAAAATTTTTGCGTGGTGGTACACCGGATCGGTCAGTATTCTGGCTGCACTGGTGGATTCTTTGGTGGATATCGCGGCGTCGTTAACCAACCTGTTGGTGGTGCGTTATTCATTGCAACCGGCCGATGATGAACACACGTTTGGACACGGTAAAGCGGAATCATTGGCGGCGTTGGCGCAAAGTATGTTTATTTCCGGCTCAGCGCTGTTTTTATTCCTGACCGGGATTCAGCATCTTATCCAACCCACGCCGATGAAAGATCCCGGCGTCGGGGTGATTGTCACCATCATTGCGTTAGTGTGCACCATCATACTGGTCTCGTTTCAGCGCTGGGTGGTGAAGCGTACGCAAAGTCAGGCCGTTAGGGCGGATATGCTTCATTATCAGTCTGATGTTATGATGAACGGTGCGATTCTCATTGCGCTTGGGCTGGCATGGTATGGCTGGCATCGCGCAGATGCCTTGTTTGCACTCGGAATTGGCATCTATATTTTATATAGCGCATTACGCATGGGGTATGAGGCGGTGCAGTCATTGCTGGATCGCGCTTTACCCGATGAAGAACGTCAGGAAATTATTGATATCGTGACGTCATGGCCGGGAGTCAGCGGCGCTCACGATCTTCGCACGCGGCAGTCAGGGCCGACCCGCTTTATTCAGATTCATTTGGAAATGGAAGATAATCTGCCGCTCGTTCAGGCGCATGTAGTGGCTGAGCAGGTCGAGCAGGCAATTTTGCGACGTTTCCCGGGATCGGATGTCATTATTCATCAGGATCCCTGTTCCGTCGTACCCAAGGAAGGCAAGATGTTTGAGCTTTCATAATTCGTTGTAAAAAAAGTGAACCAGGCCAGCATTTTGTGTATAAATTACCACCATTTGGCCTGACCTGAATCAATTCAGCAGGAAGTGATTGTTATACTATCTGCATATTCGTTGGATCGTTTCGATATGCGGAATCGACTTCCGGCAGCAGATTTCATTTTGCATTCCAAAGTTCAGAGGTAGTCATGATTAAGAAAATCGGTGTGTTGACAAGCGGCGGTGATGCGCCGGGCATGAACGCAGCAATCCGTGGTGTTGTACGTGCAGCGTTGACGGAAGGGCTGGAAGTCATGGGGATCCATGATGGCTACCTGGGTTTGTATGAAGACCGTATGGTCCAGCTCGACCGCTATAGCGTGTCCGACATGATCAACCGTGGCGGTACCTTCCTCGGTTCTGCCCGCTTCCCGGAATTCCGCGACGAAAACGTGCGTGCGGTGGCTATCGAAAACCTGAAGAAACGTGGCATCGACGCCCTGGTTGTTATCGGCGGTGACGGTTCTTACATGGGTGCGAAACGCCTGACTGAAATGGGCTTCCCGTGCATCGGTCTGCCGGGCACTATCGATAACGATATCAAAGGTACCGACTACACCATCGGTTATTTCACCGCGCTGGGTACTGTAGTCGAAGCGATTGACCGTCTGCGTGATACCTCTTCTTCTCACCAGCGTATTTCCATCGTTGAAGTGATGGGCCGCTACTGTGGTGATCTGACTCTGGCGGCAGCGATTGCCGGCGGTTGTGAGTTCGTGGTGGTTCCGGAAGTAGAATTCAGCCGTGACGATCTGGTTGCTGAAATCAAAGCCGGTATCGCGAAAGGTAAAAAACACGCGATTGTAGCGATCACTGAACACATGTGTGACGTTGACGAACTGGCGCATTACATCGAGAAAGAAACGGGCCGTGAAACGCGTTCAACCGTACTGGGTCACATCCAGCGTGGTGGTTCTCCGGTTCCTTATGACCGTATTCTGGCGTCCCGTATGGGCGCGTATGCCATTGAACTGCTGCTCGAAGGTCACGGTGGCCGTTGCGTAGGTATTCAGAACGAAAAACTGGTTCACCATGACATCATCGACGCTATCGAAAACATGAAGCGTCCTTTCAAAGGTGACTGGCTGGACTGCGCGAAAAAACTGTACTGATTGTTTTTTGCGCGCCTGATGGCGCTACGCTTATCAGGCCTACAGGTTGCAGAAACGTGTAGGCCGGATTAGGCGCTAGCCGCCATCCGGCAATCCCTCAGATTTATTCCTCGCAGTTATAGCAAATCTTTTTTTATTCTTTAATGTTTGGATCGCTTTCTGGCACGCTTTGCTCATCACAACACCACATAAGAGAGCTGGGCGATGAACAAATGGGGCGTAGGGTTAACATTATTGCTGGCATCGACCAGCGTTCTGGCAAAGGATATTCAGTTACTTAACGTATCGTACGATCCAACGCGTGAGCTGTACGAGCAGTACAACAAAGCTTTTAGCGCGCACTGGAAGCAGGAAACCGGCGACAACGTCGTGATCCGCCAATCGCACGGCGGTTCGGGTAAACAGGCGACTTCCGTCATTAACGGCATTGAAGCCGATGTCGTGACGCTGGCGCTGGCTTACGATGTGGACGCTATTGCTGAACGTGGTCGTATCGATAAAAACTGGATCAAGCGTCTGCCGGATAACTCAGCACCTTACACTTCCACCATCGTTTTCCTGGTCCGCAAGGGCAATCCAAAACAAATTCATGACTGGAACGATCTTGTCAAACCGGGTGTGTCTGTCATTACGCCAAACCCGAAAAGCTCAGGCGGCGCACGCTGGAACTATCTGGCAGCATGGGGCTACGCCCTGCACCACAACAATAACGATCAGGCCAAAGCCCAGGACTTCGTCAAAGCCCTGTTTAAAAACGTTGAAGTGCTGGACTCCGGTGCGCGTGGCTCAACCAATACCTTCGTTGAACGCGGTATCGGTGATGTGCTGATTGCCTGGGAAAACGAAGCGCTACTGGCGACGAACGAACTGGGTAAAGATAAATTCGAGATAGTCACCCCGAGTGAATCTATTCTCGCGGAGCCGACCGTTTCCGTGGTCGACAAAGTGGTGGAAAAGAAAGACACCAAAGCGGTAGCGGAAGCCTACCTGAAGTATCTCTACTCGCCGGAAGGTCAGGAGATAGCAGCGAAAAACTTCTACCGTCCGCGTGATGCTGAAGTGGCGAAGAAATACGAAAATGCCTTTCCGAAGCTGAAGCTGTTCACCATTGACGAAGAGTTTGGCGGCTGGACGAAAGCACAGAAAGAGCACTTCTCTAACGGCGGTACGTTCGACCAGATCAGCAAGCGTTAAATAAATCTGTGAGTTACCAACCCGGTGGCATAACGCGACCGGGTTTTTTATTTGTCATGGTTTTGCGTTACTCTTGCCCCTCAATAGGATACAGGGAACGCGTAATGAAAAAAGCAGGCTATCTTTTACTGGCGGTGATTGTGGTGGCTGCCGCTGCTGGCATTGGTTACTGGAAATTCACCGGCAACCCGGACGCGTTACGCCAGATTGTTCTTCAGCAATGCTTGCCGCACCAGTTGCAGCAGCAGGATCCCGCACCGTGCGCGGAAGTGAAACCAGACGCCGGATATGTGGTGTACAAAGATCGTAACGGTCCGCTGCAATATCTGTTGATGCCTGGTTACCGTATCAATGGTACGGAAAGCCCGTTGCTGTTGGAATCAGGCACGCCGAACTTTTTCTGGCTGGCCTGGCAGGCGCGTAGCTTTATGAGCCAAAAATACGGTCAGGAGATCCCTGACAAAGCGGTATCGCTGACCATTAACTCGCGTAGCGGGCGTACGCAAAATCACCTGCACATTCATATCTCCTGCCTGCGAACCGATGTCAGAAAGCAGCTGGATGACAACATGGCGAAAATCAGCACCCGCTGGTTGCCTTTGCCGGGTGGATTACGCGGGCATGAATATCTGGCGCGTCGCGTCACGGAAAACGAACTGGCGCAACGCAGCCCGTTTATTATGCTGGCGGAAGAAGTACCGGATGCGCGAGAACATATGGGCCGCTATGCGCTGGCGATGGTGCGCCAAAGCGATGAGTCTTTTGTCCTGCTGGCGACTCAGCGTAACTTGCTTTCGCTGAATCTCGCCTCTGCTGAGGAAATTCAGGATCATCAATGTGATATTCTGCGCTAACCCTACCTAATCTGGCGTTTACTCCGCATGCCTGCCCCCGTATTCTTGTTGAAAAAAACAACAGGAGACAGGCATGTCGCTCTGGCTTTCACACCCTCTGTTTATTCCTTCTCTGGTGGTTGGCATCACCATTATTCTCTGGGCGACGTCGCTACTACCGGAATTTATAACGGCGCTGCTGTTCTTTGCCGTGGCGATGGTGGCCAAAATAGCGCCACCGGATGTGATTTTTGGCGGCTTTGCGTCATCGGCATTCTGGCTGGTCTTCAGTGGCTTCGTGCTGGGTATCGCGATTCGTAAAACGGGATTGGCGGACAGGGCGGCGAGGGCGCTGTCATCGCGATTGACCGACTCCTGGCCGTTAATGGTAGCGAGTGTGGTACTGCTAAGTTATGCGCTGGCGTTTGTAATGCCGTCCAATATGGGGCGCATTGCGCTGCTGATGCCGATTGTCGCGGCGATGGCGAAACGGGCGGGAATTAACGACGGCACGCGAGCCTGGTATGGTCTGGCGCTGGCCGTCGGGTTTGGGACGTTCCAGCTTTCCGCGACGATTTTACCCGCTAACGTGCCGAATCTGGTGATGAGCGGCGCAGCGGAAGGTTCTTACGGTATCCACCTGAATTATCTGCCCTATTTACTGTTACATACGCCGGTTCTGGGCTGGCTCAAGGGCGCGGTACTCATCGTACTTATCTGCTGGCTGTTTCCTGGTAAGCCCCATGCACCGCGCGATCTGACGCCGCCTGAGCCGATGAGCCGGGATGAAAAACGTCTGGCATGGATGTTAGCGGTGGTGTTGTTTTTGTGGGTAAGCGAAAGCTGGCACGGCATTGGTCCAGCGTGGACCGGACTGGCGGCGGCGGTTATCACGCTGCTACCTCGGGTTGGCTTTATTAATGGCGAGGAGTTTTCCAGTGGGGTCAATATCCGTACCTGTATCTATGTGGCGGGTATTCTGGGGCTGGCGATCACCGTCACGCAGACCGGTATTGGCAGTGCGGTGGGCGAGGCGCTGTTACAGGTGATGCCGCTGGACGCGGAAAAACCGTTTACCAGCTTCCTCGCGCTGACTGGCATTACCACCGCACTCAATTTTATTATGACGGCAAACGGCGTTCCGGCGCTATATACCACGCTGGCGCAAAGCTTTGCCGATGCGACGGGATTCCCGCTGCTGTCGGTGATTATGATTCAGGTACTGGGATATTCCACACCGCTACTTCCGTATCAGGCTTCACCCATTGTTGTGGCGATGGCGCTTGGGAAAGTGCCTGCGAGGGCGGGGATGCTGCTGTGTATTGCGCTGGCGGCGGCAACGTATCTGGTGCTTCTGCCGTTGGATTACCTCTGGTTCAGTATGCTGGGTAAATTATAACTGTATCTAAATGTTAATTTTTTGTTTTGTGAGATGATGAATTGTTTTATTTGGGCTGATGGCGGTTAATACCGGGGCGCAGATTTGTGCACTGGAAACTCAAGGATTGATTCATGGACAGTTTGACCCCTATCCGCTGTTGGCCTGCCATCATTTCGCTCGCGATCACGCTGACCATCTGGTTTGTTATCCCGTGTCCGCCTGATGTCACTCCGCAAGCGTGGCATCTGCTGGCGTTGTTCATAGGTACGATCGCAGCGATTATCGGTAAAGCCATGCCCATTGGCGCCATTGCGGTTGTGGCGATTATGCTGGTGGCGATGACCGGCGTCACTAACCCCGGTAAACCCTCGGCCGCACTGAACGATGCGTTGAGTGGCTTTTCTAACCAGTTAATCTGGCTGATTGGTTTATCCATTATGCTGTCGCAAAGTCTGTTAAAGACCGGCCTGGGGGCGCGAATTGGCTACGGGTTTATTGCGCTGTTTGGTAAAAGAACGCTGGGTATTGCGTGGGCATTAACCCTTGCGGAAACGCTGATTGCGCCGGTTACGCCCAGCAACACGGCGCGTGGCGGTGGTATTATCCACCCAGTAATGCGGGCGATTGCGGAAAGCCTCGGATCGCAACCGGGAAACAACGAGAATGGTTCAACGGGTCGCTATCTGGCGCTGGTGAATTACAACATTAACCCCATCAGCTCGGCAATGTTCATCACCGCGACCGCACCTAACCCCTTAATCGTTAGCTTTTTAACGAAGGGGACGGATGGCGTGCTGAACATGACCTGGGGAATGTGGGCTATTGCGGCGCTGCTTCCCGCTGTGGTCTCGCTGGTCGTCATGCCGATTGTAATCTGGTGGCTCTATCCGCCAGCTATCACGCGCACGCCAAATGCGCCGCAGTTCGCACGACAAAAACTGGAGGCGCTAGGTCCGCTTTCACTGGCAGAGAAAATTACCCTGGCCGTCTTCATTTTGCTGCTCTGCCTGTGGGCGGGAGTGCCCGCGATGTTGATGGGCAGCGCCTGGAGCGTAAACCCCACAAGCGCCGCGTTAATTGGTTTGTCGATTCTGTTGATGGCGGGAGTATTAAGCTGGGAAGACATTCTTAAATGCCGTGGAGCGTGGGATACCATAGTCTGGTTCGCGGCGCTGGTAATGATGGCGGATTTTCTCAGCAAGCTTGGGTTGGTTGGTTGGCTGGCGACCAGCGTGGGTAGTGCAATCGACCATCTGGGTGTGCACTGGAGCATTGCGACGCTGTTGTTGATTCTGCTTTACGTCTATTCGCACTACTTTTTCGCCAGTACAACTGCGCATATTACGGCGATGTTCGCTGCGTTCTTCGCTGCAGGTTTAGGCCTCGGCGCGCCGCCAGCGCTGCTTGGTTTAATGCTCGGTTTCTCCTCCTCCTTGATGATGTCGCTCACGCACTATGGCACGGGTACTGCGCCTATTATCTTTGGTTCGGGCTATGTCACGCTGGCGGAGTGGTGGAAAACGGGGCTGGTAATGAGTGTGGTCAACCTGACCATTTGGGGGGTAACCGGCGCCTTCTGGTGGCACTGGCTGGGATACTGGTAAACCTGATGCGACGGGAGGAGTGCTCCTCCCGCCATACAACTTAAGCCTGTTTAGCGGCTTCTGCTGCTTTAACGATGACTGCGAAGGCGTCTGCTTTCAGAGAAGCACCGCCAACCAGCGCGCCGTCGATGTCCGGCTGAGCGAACAGTTCTGCCGCGTTGCCCGCATTTACGGAACCGCCGTACTGGATAATAACCTGTTCAGCGATTTTCGCGTCAGCTTTAGCAATGTGGTCACGGATGAATTTGTGAACAGCCTGAGCCTGAGCCGGAGTTGCAGATTTACCGGTACCGATAGCCCATACTGGTTCGTAAGCGATGACTACGCCTTCGAATGCCGCAGCGCCCTGAGTTTTCAGAACGGCGTCGATCTGACGTGCGCAGACTTCTTCAGTTTTGCCCGCTTCGTTTTCTGCTTCGGTTTCACCGATGCACAGAACTGGAGTCAGACCCTGCTCTTTCAGCACAGCGAATTTCTTCGCGATCAGCTCGTCAGACTCTTTGTGATAAGTACGACGCTCAGAGTGACCGATAATGATGTACTGTGCGCCGATATCTTTCAGCATTTCAGCGCTTGTTTCACCGGTGAATGCGCCAGACAGGTTCAGGTCAACGTTCTGCGCGCCCAGGATGATGTGGCTACCGGCAGCGGCGTGTTTCGCCAGGTCGATATACATTTCCGGCGGAGCAATCGCTACTGCACAGCCAGCAACGCCAGCCAGTTCTTTACGCAGATTAGCAACCAGTTCGTTTACCATATGGCGGCTGCCGTTCAGTTTCCAGTTACCCATCACTAAAGGATGTCGCATTTCATTTCTCCACGCTTGTCAGCGAATTAAGGAATATGGCCGCCCGTCAGGGCAGCATGGTCTGTGAAACAGTATAGAGATTCATCCCCAGAAAGGCTTTGCTTTTTGTCACTTATTCGACCCTTCGAGGTTTTCAGATAGAGCCAGCTTAATCGGTTCAACAGCGAAGGTCAGCCCCTTTTCACCGTTATCTGCTATGACATAGCGAATAGCGCCTTCTGTTTCGGCGTAATAGTGCTTACCTTTGCCTGCGGCGAGCAATTTTTGCAGCTTTTTCTGGCTCTGTTCTTTCGTCAGCAGCGGCGCGACGGTGCGGATGACGGCGCTCATATATTCCAGCGCTTTCGCTTTCGCCGCCTTTTGTTCTGGCCCCTGAATCGGCAGCCAGGTGATCTGCATACTTTTGATTTTCAATGTACCGCGCTCAAGGGCTGAGGACGCATACAGGTTTTCGTTGATTTTGCTGGCGGCACGGGTGAGATTCGCCCGATCGCGACTGCTGTCGATGGCACGGAATTCATTGAGGATAAGCTTCGGATTCTGTGTATTAAAGTTTTCACGAAACTGGCTAATCGATAGATCAAAAGTTGGCGCGCCCGCCAACAAATAGGGGGCCGTGATTGCCGTCGATGGCTCTTCCGCCTGCGCCGTAGTGCTTACGGTTAAGGCTGAAAACAGTAATAAAAACAGTGTAAATCCTTGCTTCATCAATTGTACCTTTCATTCTCACTGCTCACGATTAAAACGGTAACCGTCCGGCTTGTCAAAAGGGTAAACTGTCCTGGAAGGTAATAATAAAGGAACCTACATGACCATACAGCAGTGGTTATTCTCATTTAAAGGGCGTATTGGACGCCGTGATTTCTGGATTTGGATCGGTCTGTGGCTCGTCAGTATGCTGGCGTTGTTCTCACTGGCGAGTAAGCAATTACTCGATATTCAAACCGCGGCATTTTGTCTGGTGTGTCTGCTATGGCCGACGGCGGCGGTGACGGTAAAGCGTCTGCATGACCGAGGGCGTTCAGGGGCGTGGGCGTTGCTGATGATTCTGGCGTGGATGCTGCTGGCCGGAAACTGGGCGATGTTACCTGGCGTCTGGCAATGGGCGGTAGGCCGTTTTCTTCCGACGCTGATTCTGGTCGGCATGCTTATCGATCTGGGCGCGTTTGTCGGCACCCAGGACGAAAATAAATATGGTAAAGATACGCAGGACGTAAAGTACAGAGCTGACTCGTAGGGCGGATAAGGCGCGTTAGCGTCGCCATCCGGCAAGCCCTTACCAGTAGTGTTCAGCGGTCATATGGCCTGGTCGACGGCGCAGGTGTTTGGTCATCTGCCGGGTCTCTTTCAACAGTTGCTGCGTGTCGCGTACCATTTGTGGATTTCCACATAGCATTACGTGGCTGGTTTCTTTATCCATTGGCAGACCTACCGCTTTTTCCAGCTCACCGCTTTCAATCAGCGCCGGCACTCGCCCGGTCAACGAATTTGCCGCAGTTTCACGGCTAACAACGGTCTGGATACGTAATTTACCTTCGTAGCGCTTTTCCAGCGCCTGCATCAATGGCAGGTAGCTTAAATCGGCGGCATAGCGCGCGGCGTGGACCAGCACCAGATTTTTAAAGCGATCCAGATCTTTGCCTAACTGCAAAATCGACAAATACGGGCCGATAGCCGTGCCGGTCGCCAGCATCCATAGCGTGTCGCAATCGGGGACCTCATCCAGCACGAAGAAGCCAGCGGCTTCACTGACCACCTGAACGTCATCGCCAGGTTTCAGCGCGGCCAAACGAGGGCTGAGTTTGCCGTCGGGAACCGTCACCAGATAAAACTCTAAATCGGGATTGTCGGGCGCATTGACGTAGGAATAGGCGCGCTGGACGCGCTCGCCGTCGATTTCCAGGCCAAGCTTGGTAAACTGGCCAGCAGTAAAAGGAAGAACTGGAGCTCGCACGGTCAAACTAAATAAGGCATCGGTCCAGTTCTGCACCTTTGTGACTTTGCCTGTTACCCAATCTGCCATGGTTTTCTCCTGTCTGCTTTGATTGCCTTATCTTCGTTCGTTGGACGAAAGATTTCCAGCCCGGATGGGCTGGAAGGCTCTATTGATCAAATCAATTACAGGATGTGCGCCTGCACATCGGGATCTTTGCGATCGAGATAGTGAATCGACTGAATGCGGCGGATTGTGCGTGATTTGCCGCGGATCAGCAGCGTTTCGGTGGTCGCGATATTACCTTTGCGGCTAATCCCTTCCAGCAAATCGCCTTTGGTGATGCCGGTGGCGGAGAAAATGACGTTGTCGCTACGCGCCATTTCATCGAGGCGCAGTGCTTTGCCCGCTTCAATGCCCATGGCGGCGCAACGAGCCAGTTCTTGTTCGCCAATACGACGGTTTTCTTCGCTGTCGCCTTTGACATCATGACGCGCCAGTAAACGGCCCTGCATGTCGCCGTCCAGCGCACGGATAACGGCCGCGGAAACCACACCTTCCGGTGCGCCGCCAATGCCGTACAGCACGTCAACTTCACTGTCTGGCATGCAGGTCAGAATGGAGGCTGCAACGTCACCGTCTGGAATGGCAAAGACGCGCACGCCCAGTTTTTGCATTTCGGCGATCGTTTCATCATGGCGTGGCTTGGCCAGAATGGTGACGGTCAGTTCACTCAGCGGCTTATTGAGTGCAGCGGCAACGTTATGCAGGTTGGCTTCCAGCGACAGGTTCAGGTCGATAGACCCTTTTGCACCAGGACCGACAATCAGTTTTTCCATGTACATGTCTGGTGCGTTCAGGAAGCAGCCTTTATCACCCACAGCCAGCACCGCCAGCGCGTTTGCCTGACCCATTGCCGTCATGCGCGTGCCTTCGATAGGATCTACGGCGATGTCGACCGCATCACCAAGACCGGTCCCGACTTTCTCACCGATAAACAGCATCGGTGCTTCATCGATCTCGCCCTCGCCAATCACGATGGTGCCGTCAATGTTGACCTGGTTGAGCATAATACGCATGGCGTTTACCGCCGCGCCGTCAGCGGTATTTTTATCGCCGCGGCCCAGCCATTTATAGCCAGCCAGCGCGGCCGCTTCGGTCACGCGTGAAAATTCAATGGCAAGTTCTCGTCTCATTGCAAACTCGTAGCTGAAAGGAATGGCGCGAAGTGTAGCACAGGGGAGGGGGCGAGATTATTGATGTGTGTGCGGGGTTGCCCCCGCACGAAGATATTGCCGGATAAGGCACAGTCGCTATCCGGCAATGACGTATTACTCGTCATGATCTTCCCACGCCATGGCGCGTTTGACCGCTTTTTTCCAGCCGCTGTAACGGAAGTTACGTTCGGTGGTTTCGATGCCTGGGCGGAATTCACGCTCGATGACCGCTTTTTCCTGCAGCTCATCCAGATTCTGCCAGAAGCCTACTGCCAGACCGGCCAGGTACGCCGCACCCAATGCGGTGACTTCGCGGACTTCCGGGCGCTCAACGCGCGTGCCGAGAATGTCGGACTGGAACTGCATCAGGAAGTTGTTGGCGACCGCACCGCCATCAACACGCAGGGCGTGCAGACGAATACCGGAGTCAGCCTGCATCGCTTCCAGAACATCACGAGTCTGGTATGCAATAGACTCAAGCGTGGCACGGATGATGTGGTTGGAGTTTACCCCACGGGTCAGACCAAAGATGGCGCCGCGGGCATACGGGTCCCAGTACGGTGCGCCCAGGCCAGTAAATGCCGGAACGACGTACACGCCATTGGTGTCTTTCACTTTGGTGGCGAAATATTCGGAGTCGAATGCATCGCTGATGAGTTTCATTTCATCACGCAGCCACTGGATAGAGGCACCCGCCATAAACACCGCGCCTTCCAGGGCGTAGTTCACTTCCCCGGTCGGTCCGCAGGCGATGGTGGTCAGCAGCCCGTTTTCGGACTTAACGGCTTTATCGCCGGTGTTCATCAGCATGAAGCAGCCGGTACCGTAGGTGTTTTTCGCCATCCCTTCTTTCACGCACAGCTGGCCGAACAGCGCCGCCTGCTGGTCACCGGCGATACCGGAGATAGGAATACGAATGCCGCCCTTACCACCGATGTTGGTCTGACCGTACACTTCAGAAGAACGACGCACTTCCGGCAGCATGGCGCGCGGAATATCCAGCGCATCCAGCATCTTGTCGTCCCAGTCCAGGGAGTGAATGTTGAACAGCATGGTACGTGAGGCGTTGGTGTAATCGGTGACGTGTACACGCCCCTGCGTCATTTTCCAGATAAGCCAGGTGTCTACGGTACCAAACAGCAGTTCACCGCGACGAGCGCGCTCACGCGAGCCTTCTACGTGGTCGAGGATCCACTTCACTTTGGTACCGGAGAAGTACGGGTCAATCACCAGGCCGGTGTTGCTACGAATGTACTCTTCCATACCGTCGCGCTTGAGCTTCTCGCAGATATCCGCGGTACGACGACACTGCCACACAATGGCGTTATAGATAGGTTTACCGGTCTCACGTTCCCAGACGATGGTGGTTTCACGCTGGTTGGTAATACCGATCGCGGCAATTTCATCGGAACTGATATCGGCTTTCGCCAGCACTTCTACCAGCGTGGAGCTTTGGGTCGCCCAAATTTCCATTGGGTCGTGTTCTACCCAACCTGCTTTCGGGTAGATTTGCTCGAATTCGCGCTGTGAAACGGCAACGATATTCGCATCGTGGTCCATTACGACCGCGCGGGAGCTGGTGGTGCCCTGGTCGAGCGCAACGATATATTTTTTTTCAGTCATAATTTTTTGTCCCGTAGTCACATTACTGCGAAGCTTTTTGTTGAGTGTTGGCCGCAACGTCTTTCTCTTCAATCGCGCAGACATCGCACGGTAAATGACGACCAATCAGTTTGCGATAGGCCCATGCGCCCAAAATTGCGCCAGTAATTGGGCCAAACACTGGTACCAGGAAGTAAGGGATATCACGACCACCCGTGAAGGCAATCTCACCCCATCCGGCCAGTCCGGCGAACAGTTTCGGTCCGAAGTCACGCGCCGGGTTCATCGCAAAACCGGTTAGCGGCCCCATGGAAGCACCAATAACGGCAATCAGTAAGCCGATCAGCAGTGGTGCCAGCGGACCACGAGGTACACCGTTACCATCGTCGGTCAGGGCCAGAATCAGCCCCATTAGAATAGCGGTAATGACCATTTCAACCGCGAAGGCCTGCACAAAATTGATATGCGGGTTCGGATAGGTGGAGAAAGTACCCGCCAGACCCAGGCTTTCCGTACTGCCACGCACGATATGGTTGGTTTGTTCGAAATCGAGGAAAAGATTGTAATAAAGCCCGTAAACCAGTGCCGCTGCGCAAAAGGCGCCGGCAATTTGCGAAATAATAAAAGGGACGACTTTGCGTTTATCAAAACAGGCAAACAGCCAGAGTGCGATGGTGACCGCTGGATTCAGGTGTGCACCAGAAACGCCTGCGGTCAGATAGATAGCCATTGCTACCCCCAGACCCCAGATGATGCTGATTTCCCACTGACCAAAAGTTGCCCCGGCCACTTTGAGTGCAGCGACACAGCCCACACCGAAGAAAATCAACAACCCGGTACCGAGGAATTCAGCAATGCACTGGCCTTTTAAGGTTGATGTTTGACTCATAATCGGATCCTGAAGAGAGTTTAATGTTTATTGTGTGCGAGAAGGTCACTGACATCCCCGGAGCCGGTAGGCACACTGTTAATTTATCGTTAACGCTCAAAAACGAGAAATATCGAAATTAAAATGTGTGTACTGCATCAACAAAATGAGCGTTTTCGCGCCATTGCGCGGTATTTGTTATACAAAAATAGTGTGAGCTGAATCATTTCACCGATCAATCTCTTAACACTTAAGCGTTATGACAGTCATGTCACCAGGAGAAAGACTAAAAGTGTTGCAAACCGCAATCTGCGCGGGATGCCGCTGGACAGGGATGACGCGGCTTCATACAATCGGTGTTAAGTAGAGTGCGCTCGTTTTTATTAAGGCGTCGCCGGTTATCGGGACGAGGATTTTTATCCATCAACGCCTTGCAATTCAGGAGAGGTATGACGATGTCATTAGAAGTGTTTGAGAAACTGGAAGCAAAAGTACAGCAGGCGATTGATACCATCACGCTGTTGCAGATGGAAATCGAAGAGCTGAAAGAAAAGAACAACTCACTGTCGCAGGAAGTTCAGTCTGCACAGCAGCAGCGTGAAGAACTGGAGCGTGAGAACAACAACCTGAAAGAACAGCAGAACGGCTGGCAGGATCGTCTGCATGCCCTTTTAGGCCGTATGGAAGAAGTCTAATCCTCGTCATATTTCACGTTATGGCGGCGTTGGCTGCGTGCGTTCACCCCAGTCACATAGTGGCCTATGCTCCTGGGGATTCACTTACTTGCCGCCTTGCCCTGACGCGAAATCTATAGAGGATTTAGTTTGTAGGCCGGATAAGGTGTAAGCCGACATCCGGCAATACTTATCTTTGATAACGGCCTTGCTTGCGGGCTTTCCCATCAATCACCAAGCCAACGGGTGAACGAGCTACGGTCAATATCCAGTTGCTTCGCTGCACGGCTTTTGTTGTTTTGCTGTCGTAGTAGCACCCCTTTGAGAATACGGCTACGGATCCGTTTATACGGCCCTTCGAGCAACTGGCAGTCCGGGCAGTGATGGCGAGGTTGTTGGGGGGAAGACGCTTTATCGGCTTGTAAATCCTCAATCAGTAACGTGGCGGCAGAGAGAGACACCACGCCGGATGAAAACGATAACGCCAGGCGCTCCATAATATTATTCAACTGACGTACGTTACCCGGCCATAAATATTTTTTTAGCTCACTCCATAAACTTTCGCTCAATGCAATGGGAGGCAACTGATAGGACTTTCTCAGCGCATCTAAAGTTGTTTGTCCGATAAGTTGGATATCGTCCGGGCGTTCACGTAATGGTAATGTGGTGACCTTGAGCACATTCAAGCGATAAAAAAGGTCTTCTCTAAAATCACCGGCTGCAATCATTGCCGGTAAGTTTCGGTTTGTGGCCGCAATAACGCGGACGTTGACCGGAATCATGTGATCTGCGCCCAGGCGCATCAGTTGGCGCTCTTGCAGAATGCGTAAGAGTTTTGCTTGTAAGAACTTATCCAGTTCGCTGATTTCATCAAGAAAGATGGTGCCGTTATGCGCCAGTTCAAACATCCCTGCGCGGCCTTTTTTAGAGGCACCGGAAAACGCGCCATCGACATATCCAAAGAGTTCGCTTTCCATAATTGAAGCGGGGATTGCGCCGCAGTTAACCGCAACAAATGGCCCATTGTGATGTGAACTGGCGTTATGAATGCTCTGCGCCAGAACCTCTTTGCCGGTACCATTTTCACCGAGTAGCAGTATTGTTGCTTCGGTTTCCGCATATATCCTGGCTAACCTTAAGCGATCCTGCATTTCACCGTTGCAGGTAATAAAATCTTCGAAGTGATACCTGGCGTGAAACCCTAACTTTTTCGCTTCTTTGATTCTTATCTTCTGCTCAGCATTCTGTAAGTTAGATGATGTCTGGAGGGTGATCACCACGCGGTTGAGATTTTCGTTTTCTACAATGGGGAACTGGTTAACCACAAATTCGCCATAGGGTGTGTTGATTAACTCATTTTCTATCGGGATATTATTTTGCAGATCTTCCCAGTTTAGCGTTAAGGAAGGTATTTTTTTACTGATTAAATCATGTTTACTGAGTTGTAAAAGCTCGACGGCTTTATGATTACAGTGAATGACCTTACCGCAATTATCAATAAGAAGAATGAATTTATTGGTGTGGTCAAGTAACAGGTTTAGCTGGTTTTGCTCAATGCGCTCATTAGCGAGCGCCTGATACAGCTGAATTGCCTCATGTAATGCCAGTTCTATGGACTCGACACCTGAATGGAAAGGGATGAAATGTTCCATGCTGTGTGTGCCAAAATAAAGCGGGCAAATGGCATCGCCAATAATAAGATCTATCTGGTTATTTTGTGTGTAATTGACAAAGTCATTTCTGACATTCTCAATGCAAGGGTTGGCCATTTCGTCAATGATAAACTCAGTGAGTTGCAGATTAAGCATCCTGGCTATTTTCATACAGCCGTCGATAACGCTGCGAAACCCAATAACCCCAATATTTTTATTGAGCCCAAGATATGGCCTGAGGGCATCGATAATATCATAGGCGGATGTTTTTATTTCAATGACAGGCTGCGGTATTTTTTGTTTAAGCATCCATGCCATGCCACCGCGACTAATCACAAGATCAGGGGAATTCGTGCGCAATATCGGGATCACGGAATCAACATCGTCGAGGGTGGCATTTAATATCGTTATATTTGCGATGTGATTATATCGGATAGACAGGCGTTCAGCTTCGAGAGAGAGCGCTTGTAAAGGAGAAACGATGTAAATATTAGGTAATTTTAACATGTTGAATCCAGCATGATCATGATGTGAAGTCGATAACGGTGGAAACAGTTGTCGGCATTATTGCAGAAACAGTAATCCATTCACGACTTACTGTTTCTGCAATCTTTTTGTCACATAAATGGTGAACAGCGGAATTGTTTTCGATCAACTCTGTGGAATTTATGTTTTTGATAACTGCTGGCGTTGGGCGATTCTCCTTTGTTCGCGGCGAGCAACCCAGGCGGTTATAAACGGTACGACTAAGGAGGTGACGATCGTAGAGGCGGCAATCTGCGGCGTCGCTACGGCGATTAATGCTGACACGCTGGGGTCAACCGCGGCGATGGCTGCGGGGGTCGCAACGGCGTTACCGGCTGTCGTGGAGACTGCCGCTCCGGCGATGCCCGAACCTCCGACAAAACGGGAGACGGCAACATTAATCAGCGCGCCAATGAATGCGGTCATGAGACCCAGAATAACCCCTGCGAATCCGGCCATCAGCAGGGTGCTGAAATCGATTCCGGTACCCAGACCAAAAGAGAAGAAGGGGATCAGCATCGCGCCGCCGCTTTTCAGGAACGAACGCATATCCTCATCCAGATTTCCGAGCAGCATACCAATCAGTATTGGTAAAACAACGGCGAACAGCTCCATTATTGGGATCGACACCAGCCCAGCGGCACCCATCGCCACCATCGTCAGAAAGGGGCCTTCAAGTACGGAAAGCACAGCGATAGCGCCCGCATCGG
Source organism: Citrobacter sp. EC_71 (assembly GCF_019584005.1). NCBI lineage: Bacteria > Pseudomonadati > Pseudomonadota > Gammaproteobacteria > Enterobacterales > Enterobacteriaceae > Citrobacter > Citrobacter sp. EC_71. The sequence continues at coordinate 25,286 of NZ_VDAY01000017.1, read as the reverse complement.
TTTCATTGCCAAACTGTTTGGTCAGTGCAGCGTAGAGGCCCATATTCGCATTGGTCATAGCCGCGATAATGGCGAGTGCAGACAAACCAAAGAAGCCGTTGGCGCCGCAAAACTTTGCGACCAGTAAGCCAATTGCTGTCCCGACAACCAACTTGGACAGCATAATGGCGAACCCTTTTTTCAGGGCGACCGGCGCGGCCTGTAGGCGGATTTCAGCGCCCATACAGACAAAAAATACGCCCAGGATAGCGAGAGCGCCATGAGCTACCGCCGTCGAAAAGCTCCCTATTTCTAAAGCACCTGGACAAAATGTCTTTAATAATGCTCCGATCAATAACGGGATTACCATCATCCCGCCTGGGAATTTCTCAATTGTTTGTTTTATTTTCATGAGGAGACTTCCGTGTTTTCGTAACGGATATAAATGATGGGAATATGTTATTTATTCCCACCGTATAGGGTTATATTTCTATCGTCTTAAAATGTTGGTGCGATCTTGTAAATAGAGAATTCCTTATGCCCAAGATCTTCAGCTTTGGTTGTTTTACCATTAGAAACCTTAATGATTTCCTGATAAATCACCTCGCCCATCTCATTAATAGAAGATTCTCCCCGCATAATCGATGAAACATCAATATCAATGTTGTCGCGCATTTTGGTAAATGTTTCTTCGTTGGCGGTGATTTTGATCACTGGCGCAATCGGGTTTCCCGTGGGGGTTCCGCGCCCGGTAGTAAAGATAATAATTTGTGCGCCGCCAGCCACCATCCCGGAGATGGATTCGATATCTTGTCCAGGGGAGTCCATCACCCATAGTCCACGACCGCCAGGGAAATCTGCGTATTGCAGGACGCCCTGTAGCGGTGAATGACCCGCTTTGTGCATGCAGCCCAGAGATTTTTCCTCAATGGTGGTGATACCGCCCTGGATATTACCTGGCGTCGGTTGCCCGCCCCTGATATCTGCGCCCAGGGCTTTCGCTCTTTCTTCACACCCCACAACCAGCTTGATTAAATCGTCTGCGACTTGTGAATTAATGGCCCGACGAGCAACAACGTGTTCTGCGCCAATGAATTCGGTGGTTTCTGAAAGAATCGATGTGCCACCATCGTTAACTAACAAATCAGATGCAACACCACAGGCAGGGTTGGAGGCGAGGCCAGAGGTGGTATCAGAACCTCCGCATTCCATTCCGAGGATCAACTCGCTGACGCTTATTTCTTCGTAGTCTTGCTGGGACAAATCCTGCGCATACTGACGTGCGATTGAAATTCCGCGCGCCTGACACTGCAAGGTCCCCCCTTCATTCTGAATTGTGATGCAGGAAACCGGCTTACCAAATTTCGTGATTTCGTGCGCAATGTGAGTAGGTTCAGCGCCTTCACAACCCAATCCGACAACGAGTATGGCGCCAACGTTGCCGTTCCTGGCAACGTTGATCAGTGTTTTTTCGGTTAATGCAGCATCACCAGCAATCTGGCAGCAACCAAAATCATTATTAAGCCAGGTTGAGCCATGAACCTGAGCGGAGATGTCCTGAGCCACTTTATTGGCGCAAACGCTGGTAGGTAAAATTAAGACGTAGTTGCGAATACCCACGCTGCCATCCGGACGACGATAACCTTTGATTGTTTTTTTCATTTTCACTTGTTCCTTCAGCCTTTATTTCCAATCCCCACGGCCACGTTCACTTTCAACATTATGAACATGAACATAATCTCCGGTCTGGATAGGCTTTGTTGCCCGACCAATGGATTCACCGTATTTGTAAACTTCGCCATGAAGCGCAACGGCTTTAATGGCAAATTTATGACCGTAAGGGATGTCATCCCGTAAGGTGATGGTCAGATTTTCATTGCCAACAAACATGTTGGCGACGTCTCCGGCCTTGAGGGGCTGGATAGCAGTAGCAACGCTATCTTGCGGGTTAATAACCACTGCATTTTTCTTCATAAAAAATCCTTATGCGCTTTGATTGGATACAGTGGTATAAAGCATAAGGCGTGCCATGTTTTTAACTTGTTGTTTATTAAGATAAATAATACGCAGAGTGGGAAGGGGGAGATAGAGCCGCTGTAAGTAGCTTCATCAGTTGCGGCAAATAGCTACAGTTGCAAGGCGTGCAAAAGGTGGGTACGACGGAAACGCATAAAAAAAGGCACCTTGCGGTGCCTTTTTGATCACTCGATATCGAGCGGGTCTTCGGAGAGGATTATCCCGGTGTTGTCGGCGTACAGGTGGTCGCCGGAGAAGAAGGTCACGCCGCCAAAGTTGACGCGCACATCGCTTTCCCCAATGCCTTCACCGGAAGCGCCTACCGGAATTGCGGCAATTGCCTGAATGCCAATATCCAGTTCTTCCAGATCGTCTACCTGGCGTACTGAGCCGTAGATGACCAGACCTTCCCATTCATTCTGTACGGCCAGTCTTGCCAGTTCGGCATCGACCAGCGCGCGACGGACAGAACCGCCGCCATCGACCAGCAGAATGCGACCACGGCCGTTTTGTTCGAGCAGATCGTACAGCAACCCGTTGTCCTCGAAACATTTTACCGTGATGATTTGTCCGCCAAACGACGACCGTCCCCCAAAGTTAGAGAACAGCGGTTCCACGACGTTGACATCTTCCTGATAGATGTCACAAAGCTCGGATGTATCGTATTTCATAGGCTTAACGTTTAGTTGCTGCGAGAATTTTTAGTATATCGCGCTATGTGTACTGTTGGCAAAATCATCAATTGTTAATTGATATTTGTCAGTTAAAGAGACCACTGACTTAAGAAAATCCCAACGACAAACAGCAGGTTAGTTAATAGTGCCGCTTTTACGGTGCGTTCCAGCATCGGGCGCATTGCCTCAGGGTTCATCTCACGCATCACGTAACGCGCCTGTTTGAAAAGCAACGGAGCGGCGAGAATAAACAGCCATCCCCACAGGCTTTGCAGCGAGAACAGGTTAAACAGCGCCAGGCAGACCAGCGTACCCATCAGCAGGCAGGCATGGTAGCGGCGGGCATTGACGGCGCCTAAACGCACGACCAGCGTGTTCTTGCCGTTCTCTCTGTCGCTGTTGATATCGCGCAGGTTGTTGACGTTGAGCACGGCGGTTGCCAGCAGACCGCAGGCGGTGGCAGGCAGAATCAGCGCCGGAATCAGCGTATGTGCCTGCAAATACCAGCTTCCCATCACGCTGAGCCAGCCGAAGAATACCAGCACGGAAATATCGCCCAGACCGATGTACCCGTAAGGGCGATTACCCACGGTGTAAGTGATTGCGGCGATAATCGACAGCCCCCCGAGCACCAGGAAACCGACAAAATCTGCCAGCGTGTGACAGGCCACAGCAACCAGGGCCAGACCAGACAGACAGATCAACACCACGGTGACGATCAGCGCGCGCTTCATCTGCTGTTGGGTGATAACCCCTTTTTGCATACCGCGCAGTGGTCCAATGCGGTCGGGCTTGTCGCTGCCTTTGACGGCATCGCCATAGTCGTTAGCGAGATTGGACAGAATTTGCAGCAGTCCCGCCGTAATTAATGCCAGCAGAGCAACCAGCGGATCGAAGTATCCTTGCCACCATGCTAATGCCGTACCGACGATGATCGCCGCGAAGGCGAGCGGTAAGGTCTTAGGTCGTAAACTTTCCAGCCAGGCTTGTGAGCGGCTAATTTGTTGTTGTTCAGTCATATTTAGCGCCAATAAAAATGGGGCTTTATCAGCCCCATCAACAGTGATGAAAATGCATTGAACGCGATTATAGGATAAAACGGCTCAGATCTTCATCTGCGACCAGCGCATCCAGATGTTTGCTCACATATTCGGCATCAATTGTGATGCTTTGGCCGTTCAAATCGCTCGCATCATAGGAAATATCTTCCATCAGACGCTCGAGAACGGTGTGCAGACGACGCGCACCGATGTTTTCGGTGGTCTCGTTAACCTGCCAGGCCGCTTCAGCAATGCGTTTAATGCCCGATTCGGTGAAGTTAATGTCCACACCCTCGGTCGCCATCAGCGCTTTGTACTGAACGGTGATGGAGGCATTCGGTTCGGTCAGGATACGCTCAAAATCGCTGGTGGTCAGCGCCTGGAGTTCAACGCGAATCGGCAGACGACCCTGCAGTTCCGGGATCAGGTCAGACGGTTTCGCGACCTGGAATGCGCCAGAAGCGATAAACAGAATGTGATCGGTTTTCACCATGCCGTGCTTGGTGGAGACCGTGCAGCCTTCAACCAGCGGCAGCAGGTCGCGCTGTACACCTTCACGGGACACGTCCGGACCAGAGGATTCGCCGCGCTTACAGATTTTGTCGATTTCGTCGATAAACACGATCCCGTGCTGCTCAACGGCGTCGATAGCTTCCTGTTTCAGCTCTTCCGGGTTCACCAGCTTGGCCGCTTCTTCTTCAATCAGCAGCTTCATCGCGTCTTTGATTTTCAGCTTACGCGGTTTTTGCTTCTGACCGCCCAGGTTCTGGAACATGGACTGCAGTTGGCTGGTCATCTCTTCCATGCCCGGAGGCGCCATGATTTCAACGCCCATCGGTGCGGCGGCGAGATCGATTTCGATCTCTTTATCGTCGAGCTGGCCTTCGCGCAGTTTTTTACGGAACGCCTGACGCGCAGCAGAAGGTTCCTGCGGTTGTTCAGACTGCCCCCAGTTATTTTTAGCTGGTGGGATCAGCACGTCGAGAATGCGCTCTTCCGCCATCTCTTCAGCGCGGAAGCGGTTTTTCTCAATTGCCTGAACGCGAACCATCTTAATGGCAGCGTCGGTCAGATCGCGGATGATGGAGTCAACTTCTTTACCAACATAGCCAACTTCGGTGAATTTGGTTGCTTCAACTTTGATGAACGGCGCGTTGGCCAGTTTTGCCAGGCGACGGGCGATTTCGGTTTTACCGACGCCGGTCGGGCCAATCATCAGAATATTTTTCGGCGTCACTTCATGGCGCAGCTCTTCGTTGAGCTGCATACGGCGCCAGCGGTTACGCAGGGCAATCGCCACGGAACGCTTAGCGTTATCCTGGCCGATGATGTGTTTGTTCAGTTCGCTGACAATTTCGCGTGGGGTCATTTCAGACATGGGGGATCCTTACGCTTTGGAGTTCAATTCTTCGATGGTATGGAAGTGGTTGGTATAAATGCAGATATCCCCTGCAATATCCAACGCTTTCTCAGCAATCTCGCGCGCGCCAAGCTCGGTGTTTTCCAGCAGAGCCCGTGCAGCAGCCTGGGCGTAGGGACCGCCGGAGCCGATGGCAATCAGATCGTTTTCTGGCTGGATGACGTCGCCGTTACCAGTGATGATGAGTGATGCCGTTTCATCTGCGACGGCCAGCAGCGCTTCGAGTTTGCGCAGCATACGGTCGGTACGCCAGTCTTTTGCCAGTTCAACGGCCGCTTTCACCAGGTGACCCTGGTGCATTTCCAGCTTGCGTTCGAACAGTTCGAACAGCGTGAATGCATCCGCAGTACCGCCTGCAAAGCCCGCAATGACTTTGTCGTTATACAGACGGCGGACTTTCTTCACGTTGCCTTTCATTACGGTGTTACCCAGTGTGGCCTGACCATCACCGGCGATTACCACATGGCCGTTACGGCGTACGCTTACTATTGTTGTCACGAGCAGACCCCTTGGTTACAAATGCAGAATACAGGCCCCGCACAGGATGCGGGGCGTAATGCAAGTATAGATGGGGGGGATTTTGGGGGTTTCAACCCCCAGTGGCGAGTCGAATGCAGTTTGTGTGACCAGCAACCTTCAGGCGGCTGATGGTGTTGTCGGCATTCTCTTTGCCTTTGACCGGACCAATGACCACGCGATTCCAGCCGTTATTGGTGGTAATACGCGAGTTGAACCCTTCAAAGGCCAGCTGCGCGCGCACGGTTTCTGCCTGCTCAGCGCCTTTAAATGACCCGCACTGAACCATCCAGCGGCGTTCATCTTTTTTCTCCGCCGTCTGTTTTGGCGGTTGCGTTTCATTCGTTATTGGCGCGGCCGGTTGCGTTTTCGGCTGAGCGGCGGTGGTATGCGCAGGCGTTTGCAGCAGATCCTGATAAGGCTGTTGCGCCGCCGGTTTTGGCTGCGGTTTCGGCTGTTGTACCGGTGCGGTTTGCGCCGTACGCGTTTGCGGCTGCTGGTAAGGCTGTTCCGTTGCCCGTTGGCGTGGCTGTTGAGCCTGCTGCTGCGTAGTGTTCCACTGCTGCTGTTGCACCTGACGTTGACGCTGCAGCGTTTGCTGGCGTTGCTCAGGCGTTTGTTCGTTCCACGGGACTTCGTTGAGCTGCGTTGGCTGTTGACGCATGTCAGCCTGCATCTGCGCCAATAACTGGCGTTGCTCATTGGTTAACTGGTCGGCGTTCAGCACCTCGCCGCCGGCGGACGGTTCGGTAGGAGCGCGTACGCCAGGCTGACGGCTTTCCAGCTCTTTGATGTATCGCCAGCGCTCTTCCGGTTTTGGTGGAATGCCATTGCCGGTGACTTTCTGGTTTTGCAGCGTTTCGGACTCTTCTTTCTTGTGATGCGTAATGAAGTACAGACCACCGATAAAGGTCACGAGTACGGCTGCAGCAATAGCAACCATAGCGGGCGATACCGCAGGCGTATTGCGTTGTTTTTTCCGTGATGTGCTCTTTTTGCGCCGCGAAGGTGCCGGTTGGCCGCGACGTACATAATCTCGTTGTGCCACTATCGTTTCGCTGTATTTATTCGTTCGTCAGCCCGCCATGTTACTTAAGCGGCGGGCCTTTGACCAGACAGGGGAGTCCGAAAGCACTTTACTTTACGTCAGTGCCCGGGTTGTACCCCGAATAATAAGCTCGCAGTCCAGTAAACGTGAGCCACTGCTGACGTTCTGGCCTTGTAATTGATCGAGCAGTAACAGCATAGCTTCACGTCCGATATCGAAACGCGGCTGTGCGACGGTTGTCAGGGGTGGATCACAAAATTCCGCGAGCGAAATGTTATCAAAGCCAATGATCGATAAATCGTCGGGCACCTTCAGGCCCTGACGTTTGGCGTAAGAGAGGGCGCCAAGGGCCATGACATCGCTGTGGCAAAAGACCGCAGTAGGCGGCTGTGGTAGCGCCAGGAGCTGTTTAAGCGCATTGGCTCCCGCTTCATAGGTAAAGTCTCCGCGCGCGATGAAATGCGGATCGACCGTAATTCCGTTGCGGCGCAGTGCCTGAACGTAACCTTGCAGACGGTAATGGCACAGCGGCATATCCTCTGGTCCGGCGATACAGCCAATGCGTTTATGTCCCAGTTCCAGCAGATAGTTCATCGCGTTAAAGGCGGCGGTGAGGTTATCAATGTGCACGGTGGGAAGTTCCAGCTCTGGCGCGAACTCGTTGGACATAACCATCGGCGGTAAATTACGCTGCTCTTCCACGCTGGCATCAAACGGCAGGCGCGAGCTGAGCAGCACCATACCATCGATCTGCTTGGTGATAATGAGGTTAAGAAAGGTCTTTTCCTGCTGATTCTGGTGCGCGCAATCGCCGATAAGCACCAGATATCCCTGTTCTGCGGCGGTGACTTCTATGCCACGAATGACTTCGCTAAAAAACGGATCGCAGATATCAGGCACAATCACCAGAATGGTACGTGACTCATTACGCTTTACGTTGCGTCCCATCGATTGAGGTAGATATCCCACTTCCAGAGCAGCCTGCTCAACCTTGTTACGGGTTGACTGCGAAACTTTGTCTGGGTTCATTAATGCGCGGGATACGGTTGCCGTTGAGACTTTCGCCTTCAGAGCAACATCTTTCATCGTAGCGGCGGCAACCTGCTTATTCGGTTTCACTCTTTCTCCTCGCCAGGGCGGTTGGCACAGACTCGTCCCTGGATAACCTTCATCTGAAACATTTTTATCAGATAGTGAATGGAAGCGGTTACAGAATTTTCATAAAAAGTGTGATGGATATTTAATTTTACGATCCGCCTCGCATCGTGAGGGATTATCCCTCGATGGGATCGACATCCAGCACCCATTTAACCTTACGTGCATCGGGTAATGTATTAATCAGCGCCAGCGTGCCGCTGACGATATGCTGCAGGCGAATTCGCGACGGGTGCTGCAACAAAATTTGCCAGCGATAGCGACCGCCACGTTTGGGCGCCAGGGCAGGAACCGGGCCTAACACCCACAGTTTTTCATCGGCCAGCGGACTGGCCTGAATCAGATTTCGTAACTGCTGCAAGAACATCGGCGCATGCTGGTTGTTGTGATCTTCTGCCCGCACGATGACATGGCTGGTCCATGGGGGAAGCTGGAGCGTTTGTCGCTCGGCCAGCGCCTGTTCGGCAAAGGCGTCATAACCTTTATACAGCAAGGTTTGCAGCAGCGGATGTTCAGGGTGGTGCGTTTGTAGTACCACTTCGCCCTGCTTCCCGGCGCGACCGGCACGCCCGGAAACCTGCGTGTAGAGCTGGGCGAAGCGTTCTGCCGACCTGAAATCTGCGGAGAACAGCGCGCCGTCAACGTCCAGCAGCGCCACCAGGGTGACGTCCGGGAAATGGTGGCCTTTCGCCAGCATTTGCGTGCCGATCAGGATTCGCGCGCCGCCGCGATGCACTTCCGCCAGATGCTGCTCCAGCGACCCTTTACGGCTGGTCGTGTCGCGATCGATGCGTGAGATTGGCACGCCGGGGAAAAAAGGCGCCAGAGCCTGCTCAAGCTGTTCGGTGCCGAGTCCTACCGGAACCATATGCGTTGAGCCGCAGGAAGGGCACTGACGCGGTATCGGACGCTGACTGTCGCAGTGGTGGCAGCGCAGATGGTGCTGCGCCTGATGCAGCGTGTAGTAGTGATCGCAGCGCGGGCATTCAGCAATCCAGCCACAATCGTGACACAGCAGGGCAGGAGCAAAGCCCCGGCGATTCAAAAACAGGATCACCTGATTATCCGCCTGCAGGTGCTGACGCATACGGGCGATAAGCGCAGGGGCGAGTCCGGCCTGCACCTGCTGACCTTTCAGATCCAGTACGTGCTGAGTGGCTGGGCGGGCATTCCCGGCGCGGCGCGTCAGGCGCAGCATGCGGTATTTTTTCTGCCGCACGTTGCACAGCGTTTCCAGTGCTGGGGTGGCTGAGCCGAGAATGATGGGAATTTGTTCGCTATGGGCGCGATAAACCGCGAGGTCGCGCGCATGATAGCGCCAGCCTTCCTGCTGTTTATAAGAGCTGTCGTGCTCTTCGTCGATGACAATCACGCCCAGATTTTTAAACGGCGTAAACAGCGACGAGCGAGTGCCGATAACAATCGCCGCTTCGCCATTTTTCGCCTTCAGCCATGCCGAAAGACGTTCACTGTCATTTAAACCCGAGTGCAGGACTTCGACCGGCGCATTGAAGCGCCCGCGAAAACGGGCAATAGTTTGCGGCGTCAGGCCAATCTCCGGCACCATTACCAGTGCTTGTTTGCCCTGGGCGAGCACATTTTCCAGTACGCTTAAATAGACCTCTGTTTTACCCGATCCCGTCACGCCCGCTAATAGCCAGGCGCTAAAACTGTCAGAAGCGCTGTGGATCGCCCCGACGGCGGTAGCCTGTTCGGTATTCAGCCGCAGACGCTCACCGGAAACCGCGTAGTGTGTACGCCAGTCGCTAAATCCTGGCGTTTCGCTTGCCAGATCGCACAGGCCTTTTTTACGCAGCGCCTGCAAGGCGGCGTCATTAAATTCCAGCTCTGCCACCTGGTCGCGCCAGATTTTTCCCTGGCGTAATGCTGCCAGCGCCTGCTGCTGCTTGGGAGAACGCTTCAGGCCGTTGAGATCAATAACCTGGCCCTCTTCAGTGGCAAACCAGTACCACATGGGCGCGTTGGTAGCCGGGCGTCCCTGGCGTAGCAGAATCGGCAGGGCATGAAACAGCACGTCGCCAATAGGATGATGATAATAGTCAGCTGCCCACAACAGCAGACGCCAGACGGAGGTCGAATAGACCGGTTCGCTGTCCAGCACTTCGAGAACGGCTTTTAATTCGTTGAGAGGTAGTTCGCTGTGCTCGCTAACGGAAAGGACGATGCCCACGCGCTCCTGCTGCTTGCCAAAAGGCACGCGTACACGACACCCGGCTTTGGCGCTCATGCCTTCCGGCAGGAGGTAGTCAAAGGTGCGAGGTAGTGGAACGGGTAAGGCAACGTGCGCAACGGGCATTGAATCATCCTGACTTGAAATCTGGCGGGTTAGTATACACATTAGTGAAGGGTAGAATGCGGATCAGTTTGCATGAGCAGGTTAATTTCTGTATGATTCGCCGCCTTTGATGCAAATTGATTGCGTCAAACAATGACCATTACCCGAGAATTTCAAGCTGTTGATGCAGTGTGAAAGGTGACGGGGAATAATTAACATCGCGTGGTGTCTGGCGTTAGGGCTGGAAGAGCGACGCGGCCTTAAACCGAGGTTTTCCCATGAAAAAAGATATTCACCCGAAATACGAAGAAATTACTGCAAACTGCTCTTGCGGTAACGTCATTAAAATCCGCTCTACTGTCGGTCACGATCTGAACCTCGACGTGTGCAGCAAGTGCCACCCGTTCTATACTGGCAAGCAGCGTGATGTTGCTACCGGTGGCCGTGTTGATCGCTTCAACAAGCGTTTCAGCATCCCAGGCAGCAAGTAAGTTTCAGCTGTCAGAAAAAAGCGCCTTACGGCGCTTTTTTTGTATCTGCGCCTGAAGACTGAAATTTATATTGATGTGTTGAATAGTGTCTTTTATTTAATAAATAAAACAGTGTTTTTATTTTTTAGGTAAAATGTTTCTACTGGTGATCTGCGTCCTTTTTATCTTCTGGTTTTTGCCACTCATGCTAATTGTTGGCAAAATACCAAAGGTTTCTGCTTTCTTTCTAAAATACACTTTTGTCGAAATATAAAATTATTCTTAATCCTTCATCGTTTCCCATTAATGGACGGAACGAGATGGGTAATTTCCTTGATTTAGTGTGAAGAGGGATGGTCATGAAATTTAAATCTGCGTTATTACTGATTCCATTATTTTCTGTGGCCGCGCAAGCGGGTTATGTTGATTATCGTCATGAATATTATGACGATGGGCGTAATTACGATCGTGTTTATATGTCTCATCGTTTTGCGACTGGTTTTGGTGTGGCCGTTGAAGCCATTTCACGTTCCGAAGATACGCAATCTAATGATGCGTGGAATAATATGGAAAGTAATGGCAACGAGTATACGGCAAGCTACCAATTTACCTGGCGGGATCTTATCTGGCAGCCGGGTATTGCGATTGAAACGGGCGATAACATCACGATTTATAAACCTTATATCCGTGTACAGTACAATATCAATGACAACTGGTGGACTGCGTTCCGCTATCGTCAGGAGTACATGCGCAGAAACACTGACGGCAAGGATGACCGCATGGTCTATCGTCCGGAAGCATGGCTCGGTTATAACATTCATGACTGGATGTTTGAGCTTAACGGTATTTATAAAATTGCCGATAGCGAAGATTTATATAACAACCGCAAAGACGATTATGAATATAACTTCCGTGTGGCTTATAAAATAGGTTCCTGGATTCCATTTGTTGAGGTGGGTAACGTTTCCTCCGGTTATAACACCACCACCACAGACGATCGCCAGACTCGTTATCGTGTCGGTCTCGGTTATAACTTCTGACCATTAATACTCTTCATTGCGGTTTATTACGCTGAGCATCGGTATATACATATAGTTTGCGTGAATAATGAGTCTAAGGAGTTGACATCATGTCTAATGATGGAACTATAATCGGAAGTAATCAAAGTATTGCTGTCAGGCCTTTCGGATTAAGAGATAAATTTGGTTATTTGTGTGGTGACCTCGGAACCTGTTTTATTCTTGGGTTGGTGAACAGTTTTCTAATGATTTATTACACTAACGTACTCGGTATTTCCGGCGTTATTGTTGGCTCGCTCTATTTTGTGACCAAACTCTTTGATGCGTTTGTCGATGTTGGCGTAGGGCGTTTATGTGATACCTCTAAACTAACGGTGCATGGACGGTTTAACCCGTGGGTGCGCCGTATGAAGTATCCTTTCTGCATCATTGCGGTCGTCCTGTTCCTGCCATTTGTGAATGATTTCTCTTATACGGCGAAAATTATCTACATCTGCTGCTCCTATTTTATCTACGGTTCGTTGTTATCGACGGTCAGTATCCCGTATGGTGCCATGTCTGCGGCGATCAGCTCGAACCCGGAAGATCGTGTTTCGCTCTCAACCTGGCGCAGCGTTGGGTCTGCCATCGGCGGCGGGGCAACCGGCTTTTTTATTCCAATTCTGATGTACACCACCCTGGTGGACGGAAGCCAGGTGATTTCCGGGCAGCATTTCTTTTGGATTGCCATTGGTTGCGCAGTGCTGGGCTTTATCTTTTTAACCCTAACCTGTCAGCTAACGACGGAACGCGTGCGTGTGGAGAGAAAAGAGAGCATGCCCGTGTCGGTGTTACTGAAGGGGTTGTTACGCAACAAGGCACTGATTGTTCTGGTTGTGGTGGATCTGCTGATTGTGATTAATCAGGGGTTGTCCGGGACCAATATGACCTACCTGTTTAATGACTATTTCCATAACAAAGAGGCCATGTCCGTTGCATTGCTGTTTACCTTTGGCTCTCTGGTTTTGCTGGCGCCATCGGCATCCTGGCTCACGAAGCGGTTTGGTAAAAAAGAAGCAAGTGTAGGCGCGTTGCTCTTTGCGGTAGCGATGTATCTGATTATGTACTTCGTCCACATTACCGACGCGAAAGTCTATTTGGTTTTCCTGTTTCTGGCGACGCTGGGTGCGGGGTTATTCAACCTGATGATATGGGCGTTTATGACTGATGTTTGTGATTATCACCAGTATGTCACTGGCGATCGTGAGGATGGTACCGTTTATGGCGTGAACTTCTTCGCCCGCAAGGTTGGTCAGGCGTGCGCCGGGGCTATTGGCGGCTTTATGCTGGCCATCATTGGTTATCAATCTTCCTCAACGGGTGGGGCTGTGCAAACCAGCATCGTGCAGGAAAATATTTATACGATGGCGAATCTCCTGCCGGCTTTGTGCCTGTTTTTGGCGGCGGTCATTCTGATTTATTGCTATCCATTGAACCGTAAAGAAACGCTCAAAATGGAAGAAACATTGAATAAACTCAATGGAATTAGTAAGTAGCGTTGTGAAAGATGGCGGGAGCAATCCCGCCTTCTTTCATCTTTCTTCAACAATTAGTATTCCCACGTTTCCGGGTTGATACCCAGTTCACGCATGATTACCTTTGCTTCTTCCGGGATTTCATCACTGCGCTCTTTACGCAGGTCGTCATCGTTGGGTAGTGGTTGCCCGGTAAAAGCATGCAGAAACGCTTCACACAGCAGTTCGCTATTGGTGGCGTGGCGCAGGTTGTTCACCTGACGACGCGTGCGTTCATCGGTAAGGATTTTTAACACCTTCAGAGGAATGGAAACCGTAATTTTTTTTACTTGCTCACTCTTCTTACCGTGCTCAGCGTATGGGCTGATATATTCGCCGCTCCATTCAGCCATGAGATACCTAATCCTCTTCGTCATTAATATTGAGGCCAGAACCTGAGCCCGGACCATAATTGCGCGTAGTTTATCGTAGTGGCGCGGCCCTGACACGAAGTAAGCCGACGCGGATGTACGCTAATGCATATAATTTTAACGGCTATTTGCGGTTTGCTCAATCTATACGCAAAGAAGTTTAGATGTCCAGATGTATTGACGTCTATTGTAACTATGATTAATCTGGTGCCTGACTTTTCACCGACTCAGCCAGGATCTCCTCAATATGACGCGTAAACAGGCCACCATCGCAGTGCGTAGCGGATTAAATGACGACGAACAGTACGGTTGCGTTGTCCCGCCGATTCACCTCTCCAGTACCTATAACTTTACCGGTTTTAATGAACCTCGCGCCCATGACTATTCACGCCGCGGTAACCCGACGCGCGATGTGGTTCAGCGCGCGTTGGCAGAACTGGAAGGTGGCGCGGGCGCGGTACTCACCAATACCGGTATGTCGGCGATTCATCTGGTGACGACGGTATTCCTGAAACCTGGCGATCTGCTGGTCGCGCCGCACGACTGTTACGGTGGCAGCTATCGCCTGTTTGACAGTCTGGCAAAGCGTGGCTGTTATCGCGTACTGTTTGTCGATCAAGGCGATGAGCGGGCATTGCAGGCGGCGCTGGCGGAAAAACCGAAGCTGGTGCTGGTAGAAAGCCCCAGCAACCCGCTACTACGCGTGGTGGATATTGCGAAAATCTGTCAATTGGCGCGTGAAGCTGGTGCAGTCAGCGTGGTAGACAACACTTTTTTAAGCCCGGCACTGCAAAATCCACTGGCATTGGGCGCCGATCTGGTGTTGCATTCATGCACGAAATATTTAAACGGTCACTCAGACGTGGTGGCTGGCGTGGTGATAGCGAAAGATCCGGAAACGGTCACTGAACTGGCGTGGTGGGCGAACAATATTGGCGTGACCGGCGGCGCGTTTGATAGTTATCTGCTGCTGCGCGGCCTACGTACTCTGTCACCGCGTATGGAGGTGGCGCAACGTAATGCTCAGGCGATTGTTGATTATCTGCAAACGCAGCCGCTGGTGAAAAAATTGTATCACCCGTCATTGCCGGATAATCAGGGGCATGAGATTGCCGCGCGTCAGCAAAAAGGCTTTGGCGCGATGCTGAGTTTTGAACTGGATGGCGATGAGCAAACGCTGCGTCGCTTCCTTGGCGGGCTGTCATTGTTTACGCTGGCGGAATCGTTAGGAGGCGTTGAAAGTCTGATCTCCCACGCTGCAACCATGACACACGCGGGAATGGCACCAGAAGCGCGCGCGGCAGCAGGGATTTCGGAAACGCTGCTGCGTATCTCCACCGGTATTGAAGATGGCGAAGATTTAATTGCCGACCTGGAAAATGGCTTCCGGGCTGCAAACAAGGGGTAAACATGAGTGTGATTGCGCAGGCAGGGGCGAAGGGTCGTCAACTGCACAAATTTGGTGGTAGTAGTCTGGCTGATGTGAAATGTTATCTGCGTGTCGCAGGCATTATGGCGGAGTACTCGCAGCCTGATGACATGATGGTTGTTTCAGCCGCAGGCAGCACCACTAACCAGTTGATTAGCTGGCTGAAGTTAAGCCAGACCGATCGTCTTTCTGCGCATCAGGTTCAGCAGACGTTACGTCGCTATCAGAGCGAGCTGATTAGCGGTTTGTTACCACCAGAAGTGGCCGACGGCCTGATCGGTGCGTTTATTCACGACCTGGAGCGTCTGGCCGGATTACTCGACAGCGGCGTGAACGATGCCGTTTATGCTGAAGTTGTCGGACACGGTGAGGTATGGTCGGCGCGTTTGATGTCCGCCGTCCTTAACCAACAAGGTATGGAATCGGCCTGGCTGGATGCGCGCGATTTTTTACGTGCGGAGCGTAGCGCTCAGCCGCAGGTGGATGAAGGTCTCTCTTACCCATTGCTGCAGCAACTGCTGGCGCAACATCCGGGTAAACGCCTGGTCGTTACCGGCTTTATTAGCCGTAGCAACGCCGGTGAAACGGTACTGCTGGGGCGTAATGGTTCTGACTACTCGGCGACGCAGGTTGGCGCGCTGGCCGGGGTTTCCCGCGTAACTATCTGGAGCGATGTCGCCGGGGTTTACAGCGCGGATCCGCGTAAAGTGAAAGATGCCTGTCTGCTACCGCTGCTGCGTCTGGATGAAGCCAGCGAACTGGCGCGTCTGGCGGCTCCGGTCCTCCATGCCCGTACCTTACAGCCGGTTTCCGGCAGTGATATTGATCTCCAGTTGCGTTGTAGCTATACGCCGGAGCAAGGTTCAACGCGTATTGAACGCGTGCTGGCTTCCGGGACCGGGGCGCGTATCGTGACCAGTCATGACGACGTCTGCCTGATTGAGTTTCAGGTTCCCACCGGTCAGGACTTTAAGCTGGCCCACAAAGAGGTCGACCAGATTTTAAAACGCACCCAGGTGCGTCCGCTGGCGGTGGGTGTGCATCCCGATCGCCAACTGCTGCAATTTTGCTATACCTCCGAAGTCGCTGACGGCGCGTTGAGAATTCTTGATGAGGCCGGATTGCCGGGAGAGCTGCGTCTGCGTCAAGGGCTGGCGCTGGTGGCGATGGTCGGGGCGGGCGTCACCCGTAACCCGCTGCACTGCCACCGCTTCTGGCAGCAACTGAAAGGACAACCGGTCGAATTCACCTGGCAGTCGGAGGAGGGCATCAGCCTGGTCGCCGTACTGCGTACTGGACCGACGGAGAGCCTGATCCAAGGTCTGCATCAGTCAATTTTCCGCGCGGAAAAACGTATTGGCCTGGTGTTGTTCGGGAAGGGGAATATTGGATCACGTTGGCTGGAGCTATTCGCCCGTGAGCAAAGTACGCTCTCGGCGCGTACCGGATTAGAGTTCGTGCTGGCAGGCGTGGTTGATAGCCGCCGTAGCTTGCTGAATTATGAAGGGCTGGATGCCAGCCGCGCGTTGGCTTTCTTTGATGATGAGGCAGTGGAACAGGATGAAGAGTCGTTGTTCCTGTGGATGCGCGCCCACCCGTATGATGATTTAGTGGTGCTGGACGTAACCGCCAGCGAGCAGTTGGCGGATCAATATCTGGATTTCGCCAGTCACGGTTTCCATGTTATCAGCGCCAACAAACTGGCAGGTGCGAGCAGCAGTAATAAGTATCGCCAAATTCATGATGCGTTTGAAAAAACCGGTCGTCACTGGCTGTACAACGCCACTGTGGGCGCAGGTTTGCCGATCAACCATACCGTGCGCGATCTGATTGATAGCGGAGATACCATTCTGTCGATCAGCGGGATCTTCTCTGGCACGTTGTCGTGGCTGTTCCTGCAATTTGATGGCACGGTGCCTTTCACCGACCTGGTGGATCAGGCGTGGCAGCAGGGGCTGACCGAACCAGACCCGCGCGTGGATCTTTCCGGCAAGGATGTGATGCGTAAGCTGGTGATTCTGGCGCGTGAAGCGGGTTACGACATCGAGCCGGATCAGGTTCGCGTGGAGTCGCTGGTGCCTGCGCATTGTGAAGAAGGCTCTATTGACCATTTCTTTGAAAATGGCGATGAACTGAACGAGCAGATGGTGCAGCGTCTGGAAGCGGCGCGTGAAATGGGGCTGGTGCTGCGCTATGTGGCGCGTTTTGACGCTAACGGTAAAGCACGTGTGGGTGTTGAAGCGGTACGTTCTGAGCACCCGCTGGCGGCATTGTTGCCGTGCGATAATGTTTTCGCCATTGAAAGCCGCTGGTATCGCGATAACCCGCTAGTGATTCGTGGGCCGGGTGCGGGTCGTGATGTGACTGCCGGAGCCATTCAGTCCGACATCAACCGCCTGGCGCAGTTGCTGTAGTTTGCGATGCCGGATGGCGTTTACGCTTATCCGGCCTGGCTATGACACCAACCGTAGGCCCGGGAAGCGGCAGCGCCACCGGGCAAATCGCTCTGGGTGATTAGGGTGTTGTATTTCTCCGTCAGCGTCCTTATCGTCTGAAACACCGAATGGGCCGAGTAACGGGCGCTATCCCGAAATTCCGGCTGTTGCTGTAGCCAGGCGATAAAATGATGACTTGCCCTCAGGGTTATCGAGGCCCCTTTTTCAACCTGTCCCTCCGTTAACAAACACACCATTTTACGCCTGTTGCTCTGTTGCCAAATCTGCCACTGGTTTTGCCACCATCCCTGATAACTTTTGCCCAGTAATTGCCAGGACCTGGTGTGTTGATCGTCACCCATTTCTTCATCCACAAACCAAAGCGAGGTGTGATGTTCGCGAAACTGTTCCGACCATGCGGTAATCACAGCGCCGCGCAGAAAGCATTCGTGGGCGATGATGTGCATTTTAATCGTTGGCCAGAGATGGCTCAGGACGCGGAAATGCCCATGCGCGGTAATGACCGGGCGTAAAATCTCACCGCTGGCGTTACGTTTGAGCATCGCGCTGCCGTACTGAATTTCGTCAAACTGGCTACGGCGTAAAAACTGCGTTTCTCGCTGATTTACACGCTGGATAACATCGTCATGATTCGCTGTGGCCTCGACCGTCCCGCGCCAGCGGTAAACTAATGACTCGCCAACAGAATGAGGGGAGAAGTTGCTGGAAATATGCAAAATATTGCCGCGAATAGCATCAAAACTGAGTAATACATAAAGTTTCTGATCTGCACTTGCGCCCTGAAAAGGGACGATAAGCGGCACCGTCACTATTTGTTCTGGCGGATCAATAGTCGTCGATGGCGGTTGTCTGGGGGTCCAGACTTTTCTACAGCTCCGGCACTGTACGCGCTGGGTTCCCTGTGGGTTATGTCCATAACGGATTGGTTCCCGCTGGTAGCAATTTGGGCAAAAAAGACCGCTGTTAATTGCAAAATGTGTAAAACAGGCGGCCAACCACTCGCGGAAATGTTCAGCGTTAAACAGCGGGGGATAACTTCCGCATGCCCGGCAGTGCAGGGCGGCGTAGCCCAGCCGGTAATCGGGCCAGCTGTAATCAACTGAGTTTGCCAGCCCCAGATTTTTGCAGCCAAAAGACTTGCAGCAGTTGATGGTGAACAGAGAAGTCATCGCATTACCAACGATTTTCAATGGTCGTTGATTTTGCCCTGCAACTATTACCGATGGGTGTGAGTCTTCTCACATAAAAAAACCTTTCAGAACGTAACGTAGCGATTCTTTATATGACTGAAAGGGATTGATTATGAAGTTAAAAATGCTTGCTGTCGGTGTTCTGGTATCGCTGCCGTTATGGGCGTCAGCGAAAGACGTCACGATTATCTATACCAACGATCTCCATGCCCACGTCGAACCTTATAAAGTCCCGTGGATTGCTAATGGCACACGCGATATTGGCGGTTGGGCCAATATCACGACGATGGTGAAGCAGGAAAAAGCGAAAAATAGCGCGACCTGGTTCTTTGACGCGGGTGATTACTTCACCGGGCCGTACATCAGCAGCCTGACAAAGGGCAAGGCGATTATCGATATCATGAATACGATGAACTTCGATGCCGTCACTATGGGTAATCATGAGTTCGATCACGGATGGGATAATACGTTGTTGCAACTGAGTCAGGCGAAATTCCCCATTGTGCAGGGCAATATCTTTTACCAGAACAGCAGCAAAATGTTCTGGGATAAGCCCTGGACCATCATTGAAAAAGATGGCGTGAAGATTGGCGTTATTGGCCTGCACGGCGTGTTTGCTTTTGATGATACGGTTTCTGCTTCGACGCGCGTGGGCATTGAGGCGCGAGATGAGGTGAAGTGGCTGCAACGCTATATCGATGAACTGAAAGGCAAAGTGGATCTGACGGTGGCGTTGATCCACGAAGGTACACCGGCGCGTCAGTCCAGCCAGGGAAGTACAGATGTGCGTCGTGCGCTGGATAAAGATATCCAGACTGCAGGTCAGGTGCATGGCCTGGATATCCTGATCACCGGCCATGCGCATGTGGGCACGCCAGAGCCGATTAAAGTCGGTAATACCTTAATTCTCTCCACCGACAGCGGCGGTATTGATGTCGGTAAACTGGTGTTGGATTACCAGCAAAAACCGCATCAATTTACCGTGAAGAATTTCGAGCTAAAGACTATCTACGCCGATGAGTGGAAACCCGATCCGCAGACGAAACAGGTGATTGATGGCTGGAATAAAAAGCTTGATGAAGTGGTGCAACAGACGGTTGCCAACTCGCCGGTTGAGCTGACGCGTGCTTACGGGGAATCCTCCTCGTTAGGGAATCTGGCGGCGGATGCATTACTGGCTGCGGCGGGTAAAGATACCCAGTTAGCGCTTACCAACTCAGGCGGCATTCGTAATGAAATCCCGTCAGGTGCTATTACGATGGGCGCAGTTATTAGTACCTTCCCGTTCCCGAACGAGCTGTCTACGATGGATCTTACCGGTAAGCAACTGCGTAGTTTGATGGAGCACGGCGCGGGTTTAAGCAACGGCGTACTGCAGGTATCCAAAGGGTTTGAGATGAAGTACGACAGCAGCAAACCGGTTGGCCAACGGGTCACCGTATTGACGCTGAACGGTAAGCCAATTGAGGACGCTGTGATTTATCACATTGCCACCAATAGCTTCCTGGCAGACGGCGGTGATGGTTTTACGGCATTCACCGAAGGCACCGCGCGTAATACATCCGGCGGTTACTATGTCTCTAATGCCGTGGTTGATTATTTCAAAGCGGGAAATACGCTGACGGATGAGCAACTGAAAGGCATGCGTGTGGAAGATGTGAAAAAGTAACACGTTCAGGCCAGCAGACAATCCGCTGGCCTGTTGTTTTAGCCTCTGTGGGAGGCAAACACCTCTTTTGCGGCGAACAAGCCGTTGAGTGCCGCGGGGAAGCCAGCGTATACGGCCATCTGCATAATCACTTCGACGATCTCATCCTGCGTTAAGCCTACGTGTAATGCTGCGCCAATATGCACCTTCAATTGCGGGGCGGCATTACCCAGCGCCGTTAACGCCGCGACGGTAGCAATCTCTCTACTGCGTAAATCCAGACCCGGTCTTGAATAGATGTCGCCAAAAGGAAATTCGAGCAGGTAGCGGGCGAAGTCTGGCGCAATATCTTGCAGACTTTCGACGACCGCATCGCCCCCTTTACCATCCACTTTTTGCAGCATCTTCTGACCGGTAATAAAGCGTTCTGAATGCATAATCTCTTCCTCATTTGTCTGGTATATGGTCTGAGGATAAAGCGTGCAGAATGATTGGGATAATACCGTTTCCGTGATACCTTTTCGGTATGACAACATCGCCTTTGCACACTCTGGATATTCGCCTGCTGCGTTACTTTTCCGTAGTGGCGGAAGAGAACAATATGAGCCGAGCGGCGCAGCGTTTATTTATGTCGCAGCCGCCGCTGAGTCGCCATATTCGCCAGCTTGAAGAACGTCTGGGGATGACGCTTTTTGTCCGTCATACCCGTGGTTTGACGCTGACGGAAGATGGTCTGCGCGTACTGGAAATAGTGCGTCCGCTGCTGACGATGTACGAAGAAACCTGCGCGACGTTGAGTCAGTTAGCGCAAGCTGGGGAGCACTCTTTGCGCCTGGGGCTAAGTACGGCGTTTGAACAAGGTGTTTTTGCTTCGCTTGAATCGCAGCTACACGGGTGTACGGAGAAACTACATATTGTTCGTCATGGTTCGCCTGAGCTGGTGCGGCAGGTTCGTCGGGGAAAACTGGATGCAGCGCTGGTGGCGTTACCGCTTGAGACTCCTGGGCTTACCGCTATGCAACTTGGCTGGCAAGAGCCGATGATTGCCGCATTACCCGCGATCTGGCCAGAGGCGAGCCTGCCGTCACTCTCATTAACGACGCTGAACCACCGGCCACTGTTCTGGTTTAAACGCGAACGGAACCCAGCCTTTTTTGATTACACCCGACATATTTTTCGTCGCGCCGGTTACTCTCCCGCCTGTATTGAAGAGCCGCTGGAACATGACGTGCTGCTGGCGCGGATCGCCCATGGCGACGGTCTGAGTTTACTCCCGGCCTCCTTTTCCGCTATCCAGCGTCAGGGCGTGATATTCCTGCCGCTTACCGATTCCGCATTACGTATCCACGTGGGATTGGTAATGCTGCCTGAGAGCGAAGCAACGTTGCAGTGGTTGCAGACGGTTGCGAACCAATCCCTCGGTCTTTCAGGTTGATGTGAATTTTTTTCACGTTGACTGAGTATTCCTCACCTTTAACGATGATTTTTGTGTTGACGCCAGCGTGCTTTTCCGTCATTTTTACATCTAGACGTCTAAACGTATAGCAGTTCACAACACAACATATAACGACAAAAGATTGATGAGGTAAGGTATGAGCTTTTTTCACGCCAACCAGCGGGAAGTGCTGAATCAGAGTCTGGCCGAAGTACAGGGGCAGATTAACGTTTCTTTCGAATTTTTCCCGCCGCGCACCAGTGAAATGGAGCAAACCCTGTGGAACTCTATCGATCGCCTGAGCAGCCTGAAGCCGAAGTTTGTTTCAGTCACTTACGGTGCAAACTCTGGTGAGCGCGACCGCACGCATAGCATTATTAAAGGGATTAAGGAGCGCACCGGGCTTGAAGCGGCACCGCACCTGACTTGTATTGATGCGACCCGCGATGAGCTGCGCACTATTGCTCAGGACTACTGGAATAACGGTATTCGTCATATTGTTGCCCTGCGCGGTGACCTGCCGCCAGGAAGCGGTAAACCGGATATGTATGCCTCTGACCTGGTGACTCTGCTGAAAGACGTTGCGGACTTTGATATCTCCGTTGCGGCTTACCCGGAAGTGCACCCGGAAGCGAAGAGCGCTCAGGCCGATCTGCTGAACCTGAAGCGTAAGGTTGATGCCGGTGCGAACCGCGCGATCACCCAATTTTTCTTCGATGTAGAAAGCTATCTGCGTTTCCGCGATCGCTGCGTTTCTGCGGGTATCGATGTGGAAATTATTCCGGGCATCCTGCCGGTATCTAACTTTAAACAGGCGAAAAAATTTGCCGACATGACCAACGTCCGCATTCCGGCATGGATGTCGACTATGTTTGCTGGCCTGGATGACGATGCGGAAACCCGCAAGCTGGTGGGCGCAAACATTGCCATGGATATGGTGAAAATTCTCAGCCGCGAAGGGGTGAAAGATTTCCATTTCTATACTCTCAATCGTGCCGAAATGAGCTACGCAATTTGTCACACGCTGGGAGTAAGACCGGCATAATTAGTACGTCAGCCCTCTGCGGAGGGGTTTTTATTGATCATTTTGATCTACATCTCTGTAACTAAAAATATAAAAGGATCTGGCTATCGAATCTGTGGGTTATTTCGACTATATCTAATCTTTGGTGGTGTATATCGTAGTCATAACACTGTAAAGGGAGCATATAGATGAGCATGTCCGACGATAGCCAGAACGCATCAACTGCCGGTAAGTGTCCTTTCCATCAGGGCGGGCCGGATCACAGCGCGGGAGCAGGAAGAAGTAACCGCGACTGGTGGCCTAATCAACTCCGCGTTGATCTTTTGAACCAACATTCCAATCGTTCGAACCCGCTGGGTGAGGACTTCGACTACCGCAAAGAATTTAGCAAACTTGACTACTCTGCCCTGAAAGGGGATCTCAGAGCCCTTCTGTCCGAATCTCAACCGTGGTGGCCTGCTGACTGGGGCTCTTATGCCGGTTTGTTTATCCGTATGGCATGGCACGGGGCAGGGACCTATCGTTCCATCGATGGACGCGGTGGCGCGGGTCGCGGACAACAGCGTTTTGCACCACTGAACTCCTGGCCGGACAACGTCAGCCTGGATAAAGCGCGTCGTCTGCTGTGGCCAATCAAGCAGAAATATGGCCAGAAAATCTCCTGGGCCGACCTGTTTATCCTCGCGGGCAACGTGGCGCTGGAAAACTCCGGCTTCCGTACCTTCGGTTTTGGCGCGGGTCGTGAAGATGTCTGGGAACCGGATCTCGACGTAAACTGGGGTGATGAAAAAGCCTGGCTGACCCACCGTCACCCGGAAGAACTGGCAAAAGCGCCGCTGGGCGCAACCGAAATGGGTCTTATCTATGTGAACCCGGAAGGGCCGGATCATAGCGGCGAACCGCTTTCTGCGGCCGCGGCGATTCGCGCGACCTTCGGTAACATGGGAATGAACGACGAAGAAACTGTGGCGCTGATTGGCGGCGGTCATACGTTAGGTAAAACCCACGGCGCAGCAGCAGCTTCCCATGTTGGGGCCGATCCTGAATCCGCGCCGATTGAAGCGCAAGGCTTAGGCTGGGCCAGCAGCTATGGTAGTGGCGCGGGTGCAGACGCGATTACTTCCGGCCTGGAAGTGGTCTGGACGCAAACGCCGACCCAGTGGAGCAACTATTTCTTCGAGAACCTGTTCAAATATGAGTGGGTCCAGACTCGCAGTCCGGCTGGTGCTATCCAGTTCGAAGCGGTGGATGCGCCGGAGATTATCCCCGATCCGTTTGATCCTGAGAAAAAACGCAAGCCGACGATGCTGGTCACCGACCTGACGCTACGTTTCGATCCTGAGTTCGAGAAGATCTCTCGTCGTTTCCTCAATGATCCGCAGGCGTTCAACGAAGCCTTTGCCCGTGCGTGGTTTAAACTGACGCACCGCGATATGGGGCCGAAAGCGCGTTACATCGGACCGGAAGTGCCAAAAGAAGATCTGATTTGGCAGGATCCGTTGCCGCATGCGTTCTTCAACCCAAGCGAAGAAGATATTCTTAACCTGAAGGCGACCATTGCGGCTTCCGGGTTGTCCGTGGGCGAACTGGTATCGGTAGCGTGGGCTTCGGCATCAACCTTCCGCGGTGGGGATAAACGTGGCGGCGCGAATGGCGCTCGTCTGGCGCTCGACCCACAGCGTGGTTGGGATGTGAATGCTACCGCAGCACGCGTACTGCCCGTGTTAGAGGGCATCTATAAATCAGCCCATACCGCGTCGTTGGCCGATATTATCGTGCTGGCCGGTGTCGTAGGCGTGGAGCAGGCTGCAAGCGCTGCGGGTGTCAGCATCAATGTTCCTTTTGCGCCGGGCCGCGTAGATGCGCGTCAGGATCAAACGGATATTGAGATGTTTGAACTGCTCAAGCCAATTGCGGACGGGTTCCGTAACTATCGTTCTCGCCCTGACGTATCAACCACTGAGTCACTGCTGATCGATAAAGCACAGCAGCTGACGCTGACCGCACCGGAAATGACTGTGCTGGTGGGCGGTATGCGCGTACTGGGCACCAACTTCGATGGTAGTCAGCACGGCGTCTTTACCGATCGTCCTGGCGTACTCAGCACTGACTTCTTCGTCAATTTGCTGGATATGCGTTACGAATGGAAAGCGGTTGATGAGTCACAAGAGCTGTTTGAAGGTCGTGACCGTCTGAGTGGCGAAGTAAAATACACCGCAACTCGCGCCGATCTGGTGTTTGGTTCTAACTCTGTACTGCGTGCAGTGGCTGAAGTTTATGCCTGCAGCGATGCGCACGAGAAGTTCGTGAAGGACTTTGTGGCGGCATGGGTGAAAGTGATGAACCTGGATCGTTTCGATCTGCTGTAAACAAAAACGCCGGATGGCGCTTGCGCGTATCCGGCATGGTATGAATAAAAAATCCCCGCAATTGCGTAACACCGTTCACTTAAGATGTTTTGAGTGAACGGGATACTGGGTTTTTGAGATTCGAACGGTCCTTTTTTTGGGCCGTTTTCTCTTTTCTGGCAGGATAAATTGTTTCACA